>JAAXZI010000257.1 GCA_012719955.1 Phycisphaerae bacterium
CCCCCCCCCCCGCCTCGTGGACCAAAACACGACGCTCACGCGCACTTGGCGTCACTGGCCGCAGATTGTATAAGAACCGCCGTCTTTCAACACCTGATTTCCAAATGTGAGAGGAGAAACCCTCATGCCCGCGCAGTTTGTTCACGCCGTCTTCTTCACCCTCAAGGAGGGCACCCCCGAAGCGCAAATTGACAGCCAGATCGCCGATGCCGAACAGCTCCTCGCGAAAATCCCTTCCGTCCGCAAAATTGACAGCGGCCGGCGCGACGTGCGGCTCAACCGCGACGTCAACGACAAGAGCTTCACCGTCGGCCTGGTCGTCTACTTCGATGACAAGGAAGGCTACGACGTCTACAGTACCCACCCGCTGCATCTGCAATACATGGACAAGTACAAGGCGCACTGGGCAGGCGTGAAGGTGTTCGACTTCCTGACCAGGTAACCGACGGCCGGGAGACGATCGTCAGGACGCCGATCGACCGGACAATCGTACCGCGCTGGCACCGGCGGGCAGGATTGCCCACCCCCCGATCGCGTTCCCGGGCGTGTAATCCATCCGCAGCGGACTTGCGCGTGCTCACGAAACGCCCAACTCACTCAGCAACTCGCGGAAGAACGGCTCCACGTCGGTGACTACTCCCACCGTCTGGAACGTGCCGCGATCCGAAAGCTTGGTCACCGTCGAAGGCGAGATATCCACGCACACCACCGGCACCCAGGCCGGCAGCAGGTTGCCCGTGGCCACCGAGTGCAGCGTCGTCGCCACCATCAGCGCAAAACCGACTTCCGGCACGAACTCGCGCATCCTGTCCTGTGCGACCAGCACGTCGGTAATCACCTCCGGCAACGGCCCATCGTCCCGGATGGACCCGGCCAGCACGAAATCCACGTTGTGCCGGATGCACGCGTGCATGATCCCGCTGGTGACCACACCCGCCTCCACCGCCGCCCGGATGGAGCCGTACCGGCGGATGGTGTTGATCGCCCGCAGATGATGCTCGTGCCCGGTGTCCGCGGGAATGGCCCGGTCCATGTGCACCCCCAGCGACGTCCCAAACAGGGCGAGCTCAATGTCATGCGTGGCCAGGGCGTTGCCCGCGAAGAGGATGCGCACAAAACCCTCCTCGATCAGCCGTACCACGTGCCGCACCGACCCCGTATGCACAATCGCCGGCCCTCCCACCAGCAGGATTTTGCCACCGGCTTCTTTGACCGAGCGCATCTTCTGGGCCACGTCGTGGATGATGACGTTCTTGGGCTTCTCGGTGGAGACGTTGGAGCTCATGAACTCGAAAGTCCCCAGCTCGCGCGAGCGCTCCAGCGGGATGACCTTTACCCCCCGGTGCCCAACCACGATGAGGTCTCCCGCCCGGATATGAATCACCGGAACGCACTCGAAGGTCCCCTCGGCCGGGTTGTAGCGGATCCCGCAATCCATCTCCTGTTTGCGCACCTCGAGCCACTGGCCCTGATACCGAACCAGGGTCCGCTGGTTGGTGGTAGAGTAAAAACCCTCTGGAAAGACGCCCGCCTGTTCGGCAGGGATCAGGTGAACATCTTCCGGCGTGCGGAAGGTTGCCCCGTGTTTGCTGATCTGGTTCAAGATCCGGCCTAACTGGTTGGCATCGGGGGCCTGAACTTCGATCAAGGCCTGACTGCGGTCGTCCCGCCTCTGCCCGACATGCACCTCCTTCAGCCGGAAATCACCTCCAAATTGCAAAATCTCATCCAGAATCTTGGATAGGATCAGCGAATCGATGATATGCCCTTCGACGAGAATCTCTTCACTTACCATATGTCTTTACTCCCAGGCCATTTACCCCAATTTCATGCCCGCCATCCGTTTGCCCGCGCGCCTTTCTTCAGCCAATCCGTAGTTCCTCAGTTATAAACCCACTCACCGCGACGGGCAAAACCGACGGAAATACGTCACTAACCATTGTAGTGACGGCTTTTAAGCGCGATCTGGAAGCAGAATCCAAGAGGAACCCGCCATTTCTGCCGATGCTACAATTCGCGGGACCGATATGGAGGAAGCCTGCTGAGGGGTTGACCCGCAGGCCTCGTCCGATAACTATCTGCGTCGGGAGACGTGTTAACTCGGTCGGATTCGTTCTTACTAAGCCTACGGTGCAATGGTTATGACACAAGTGCGTAGTTTCACCGTCTTGCCTGCCCTCCCCGAGCCTCTTAAGCCGTTGCGGGAGTTGGCCCACAATCTCTGGTGGACCTGGCATCCGGAGGCCATCGAGCTGTTCCGCCGGCTCGACCTCGACCTCTGGCGTGAGCTCAAACACAACCCCGTGGGCATGCTGGCCCGCATGAAACAGGAACGACTCGATCGGTTGGCCCGGGATCCGGCCTATATCGCCTCGTTGGGTCGTGTGCGGGAAGCCTTCAATGCTTATCTCCAACGGCCCACGTGGTTTGAGGAAAACTACGGCCCGGAGAAGATCGGCACCATTGCCTATTTCTCCGCCGAATTTGGTCTGCACGAGTGCCTGCCCATCTATTCCGGCGGCTTGGGCATTCTGGCCGGCGACCATCTCAAGAGCGCCAGCGATCTGGGCCTCCCGCTCGTGGGCGTCGGATTGCTCTATCGTCAGGGCTACTTCCATCAGTACCTGACCAGCGACGGCTACCAGTTTGAAGATTACCCCGAACTGGACTTCTCCACATTGCCGATCAGTCCTGTGCGCGACAGCAACGGACAACACCTGACTATCTCCTGCGACGTGGGCGGCTTCGAGGTTCATGCCCTGGTCTGGTGTGTGAAGGTGGGTCGTGTGGTGCTCTTCCTCCTCGATACCAATCTTCCCGCCAACCGGCCCGAAGATCGCGAGATCACTGCCCGGCTCTATGGCGGTGACCAGGAGATGCGAATCCGCCAGGAGATCATCCTCGGGATTGGCGGCGTGCGAGCCCTCTCCGCACTGGGCATCACCCCCTCGGTCTGTCACATGAATGAGGGACATTCCGCCTTCCTGGCTCTGGAGCGCATTCACCAACACATGCGCCGCGACGGGCTCACCTTTGACCAGGCCAAAGAAGTGGTGGCGACCGGAACCGTCTTTACGACGCATACCCCGGTGCCGGCCGGGATCGATACGTTCCCGCCCAACCTGGTCACCAAGTACATGGCCGGCTACTGCCGCGATTTGGGCATCGGCGAGAGTACGTTGCTCGAACTCGGCCGGATGAACCAGTTCGACCACAACGAGCCCTTCTGCATGGCCGTGCTGGCCCTGCGGCTGTCGCACTTGAGCAACGGCGTGAGCCAGCTCCATGGCGACGTCTCCCGCAAAATGTTCAGCCGGGTCTACCCCGGTGTGCCGGTGAACGAAGTGCCCATCACCTCGATCACCAACGGCATCCACATTCGAAGCTGGCTCTCGCCCGAGACGGCCCACCTGTTCGACCAGTATCTGGGGCCGCAATGGGCGGATGACCCGCTCAACCAGAGCATCTGGCAGCGCGTGGATCTCATCCCCGATGCGGAACTCTGGCGCTCACACGAACGGATGCGCGAGCGGCTGGTGGCGTTTGCCCGGCGCCGGCTGCGGCTGCAACTGATCGCCCGAGGCGCTCCGCCGGCGGAAGTGGATTCGGCCGACGAGATTCTCGACCCCGAAGCTCTGACCCTCGGGTTTGCCCGGCGGTTTGCCACCTATAAACGCGCCACCCTGCTGTTCCGGGATCCGGAACGGCTGACGCGAATCCTCACCAACCCGCAGCGCCCGGTCCAGCTCGTCATCTCCGGCAAGGCCCACCCCAAGGATGAGGCCGGCAAGGAAATGATCAAGCGCGTGGTCGCATTCGCCAAACAGCCCCACGTGCGCAACCGCATCGTCTTCCTCGAAGATTACGACATGAGCGTGGCCCGGGCCCTGGTCCAGGGCGTGGACGTGTGGGTGAACACCCCCACCAAGCTCCACGAGGCCAGCGGAACCAGCGGCATGAAGGTCACGCCCAACGGCGGCATCAACATGTCCGTACTCGACGGCTGGTGGCCGGAGGCCTTTGACGGCACCAACGGCTGGGCCATCGGCGACCGGCGAATCTATAACAACCAGGACTACCAGGATCACATGGAGGCCGAATCCTTCTACGAGATGCTGGAGAAGGAGATCATCCCGCGGTTCTATGACCGCAGCGTGGACAATCTGCCGCGCCGCTGGATCGCCACCATGAAGGCCTCCATGCGTACGTGCTGCCCGGTCTTCAACACCAACCGGATGGTGCGCGAGTACACCGACCGCTTCTACCTGCCGGCCGCCCGCCGGTGGAATCGGTTCAGCCAGGAAAAATACAGCATCTGCAAGGAAGTGGCCGCCTGGCGCCGCAAGCTCCAGGAGAAGTGGGACGAGGTGCGCATCGAATCCGTGGAAGCCGACATTCCCCCGGAGACCGTGGTCGGCAACGAGCTGCCGGTCACCGCGAGCATTCGCCTGGGCTCCATCAAACCCGAAGAGGTGTCCGTCGAGCTGTATTACGGCCCGCTGGATGCCCGCGGGTTGATCACCACCGGCAATGCCGCGCCGCTGTCCTGCGTGGGGAGCAACGGCTCGGCGGATACCTATCGCTACACGGGCGCAATCCCCTGCGAATACAGCGGCCAGTACGGCTACGCCCTTCGCATCGTCCCTCACCACCCGGAGATGGCCGCACGCTATCACGTCGGCCTGGTACGGTGGGGATAAGCCAGGCGAACTGAGAACGATTCAGTCCAATACCGAGGGAGCCAGCCAGCTCCCTCGTTTTTTTCTTTTGGGGACCCCTGAAAATCCTCTCGACAGATCAGCTTTGTGCCGTTAACCTCATCACCATCAATACAGATTGGAGATGAGATATGGCACGAGCACCCTGGGAAATCACGCGGGAGATGTTCCTGTCTCTGGACGAGGTTCAGAGCCTGCTGGCCCACGTCCGTGAGCGGGCCCAAGAGGGCGGAACTACGGCCTTCCTGGATCGACTCATTGTCGAAGCCATGATGTTTTCAGGACTTAGGAACTCTGAGTTTTGCCGGCTACGGTTGGCGGACGCCCTGGTGAGCGAGGGCCGGCCGATGCTGAGGGTCGTGGAAACTAAAGGTGAGGAGCGCACCGTCTATTTACCGGCAGAGCCGGGCGCCCTGATTCATGAGTACATCACATCAGTTCGCAAGGAATTGTTGCCGCCGGAAATCCATCCGGACGACCCTGATGGGCCACTGGTCTTGAATGAGCGTGGCCGGCCTTTCGAACGGACCGGTCTGTACCGCCGGGTGGTGCGGATTCTAACTGCCGCCGGGCTGGGGGATCGGGCCAGCGTTCAGCTTCTGCGGCACACCTACGGCTATCTGGCCTACCTGCGGACCGGGGGCAACCTGCTTTTCGTTCAACGGCAGCTCGGCCACGCCCACCCCATGGTCACCAGCATCTACGCCCAGTTCGTGGATGAATCCTACGCGGAATTGGCGGAACGGGTCTTCGGCACAGGCAACCGCGAGGCGCCGAAGCCCCCAGAACGGAAACTCATCAGCGCGGTAGAGGAGTTCAGCAGTGAATTCGACTGATCCGATCCTGGAAGCGGTACGCGAGATCGTGGCCGACGTCGCGGCCCTGGACTGCACAACCGGCCTGAAACTCCCGGTTGAATACCTAACAAATACCAACTACAGTAGATCCAGGCAGCCAACCTGCCCGGCACGCAAAGCTGATGGCTGACCGCTGAAAGCTGATCGCTGATTGCTGATCGCTGACCGCTGAAGGCTCTACATGAAACGCCTGGACAACCCACCTAACCCCTACGTGACCGCGCATCACGAGTGGCTGGAGCCTCCGCCGCCGGTGAAGGTGGAGGTGTTTGAGGAGCAGGCCCGGTCGATCATCGCCGAGAACGACTCGCCGGACGTCGGCTACCGTTTCAGCGTCAATCCCTACCGCGGCTGTCAACACGGCTGCATCTACTGCTATGCCCGGCCGACGCATGAATACCTTGGCTTCGGCGCCGGCAGCGACTTCGAGACGCGGATTGTGGTCAAGACCAATGCGGCCGAACTGCTGGACCACGAGTTCCGGGCGAAAAGCTGGAAGGGCGAACTGGTCGCCTTCTCCGGCGTAACCGACTGCTACCAGCCGTTGGAGGCCGTGTACGGGCTGACCCGGGCCTGCCTGGAGGTCTGCCTGCGGTTCCGCAACCCGGCCAGCGTGGTCACCAAATCCTACCTGGTAGTGCGTGACGCCGCGATCTTATCGGACCTGGCCAGAGAAACCGCGTCGCGGGTCATGTTCAGCATTCCCTTTCGCGACCCCCAGGACGCGCGTCTGCTCGAGCCGGGAGCGCCCACGCCGCAGCGACGGTTCGAGGCCATGCGCCGGCTCACCGACGCAGGCGTGCCCACGGGTATTATGGTCGCGCCAATCATTCCGGGCCTGAACGATCGCGACATTCCCGAATTGCTCGCGCGGGCCGCGGACTGCGGGGCATCCGCCGCAGGCTGCATCGCCCTGCGACTGCCCGGCAGCGTCGAGGACGTATTCCTGTCGCGACTGCGGAAGGTCATGCCGCTACGATATGAGCGGATCGAACACCGCATCCGTGAAATCCGCGGCGGCGCATTGAACGATGGCCGTTTCGGCGAGCGGATGCATGGCCGGGGAACATACTGGGATTCCATCATGCAGCTTTTCTCCGTTGCGGCCCGCCGCCACGGCTTGACGGACTCGATGGAAACCCGCGAGGAGTGCACCTTCCGTGTGCCGCCTGAGCCCGTGACCCCGGGGGCGCAGTTTGAGTTGCCGTTTGGCTGATAAGCCCCGCGTCCATGGAGCCGCCGGCCACAGCAGACACGAGATGGGATGCTCGCCACTGAGGACACAAAGACAAAATTACCGCCACAGAGGGCACAGAGAGAATCGCTGCGAGCAAGGGCGGAGGCTTATGGAGAAGCAGTAGGGAAAGGCGCGGTCACTTTGCAGATTGGAAATGTTGATTCATGAGCATGCAGTGGACTGATCCCTTCGAGAAAGACCGTCGCCGAATGGTGGAAGAGCAGATCCGCGCGCGTGGCATTCTCGACGGGCGGGTCCTGGCGGTCATGGAGCGCGTTCCGCGGGAACGGTTTGTGCCCCCGGCCGGCCAGATCTTCGCCTATGCGGACCAGGCCCTTGCCCTGCCGGCCGGCCAGTCTATTTCTCAACCCTTTGTCGTAGCGGCCATGACCGAGGCGCTGGCCATCCAGCCCCAGCACCGGATTCTCGAGATCGGCACCGGCTCCGGCTATCAGACGGCCATCCTGGCTGAACTGGCCGCCGAGGTTTACACCATCGAGCGGATTGAGCCGCTCCAGCGAACCGCCCGCGAGGTGTTGGCCATGTTGGGCATTCTCAACGTCTCCTACCGCACCGGCGACGGCACGCTCGGCTGGCCGGAGGCCGCTCCCTTCGACGGGATTATCGTTACCGCCGCCGCGCCCGACGCACCTCGAACCCTGCTGAACCAGTTGGTCGATGGCGGACGTCTGGTGATTCCGGTAGGCGGAGAAACCGAGCAGACCCTGATGGTCATTGAGCGCACTGGCGCGGGGCTGCACCAGACGCCTCAGTTCCCGTGCCGGTTCGTCAAACTCATTGGGGAGGAAGGCTGGGCGGACTGACGCATCGATCGTCCGTCCGCCGGGTATATCCGCCAGGCGATCTAAAGCGAAGCCGGAAAGAACGTAAACCCGTTGAGGATTGGAAGCCCGGAAACCTCCGTGACTTGCACATCTTGCATCTTGTCACTCGCCCGCTATAGTCCTAGGATCATGACGGCCTTGTGAAATCCGTAACAATGACTGGCGGCAGACGGGCTGGACCGCCGGCCTCACAGGGTCTTTGGACGCGAAAACTCCATCGGCATGAGAGGAAGGTTGTTGTGGCTGTTTTACCGCCCCAACCATCGACCCTGGTTCCCGAAGACCTGGCCGGCGACGGCGCGACGGGCGATCTGTGGACGCTCAATTTCGGGCCGCAGCACCCGGCCACGCACACCACCTTGCGCATGGTCATGGAGCTGGACGGCGAGACGGTGGTGGCTTGCACGCCGCACATCGGCTATCTGCACAGCGGCTTCGAGAAGCTCGGCGAGCACCTGGATTACAACCAGTACGTCACCGTTACCGAGCGGATCAATTACGTCAGCCCGATCGCCAACAACATCACTTTTCACCATGCCTGTGAAAGACTCTTCAACCTCACGTTGACCCCGCGTTGCCAAGCGATCCGCACCATCTGTGCCGAGTTGGCCCGCATCCAGGATCACTTGCTCTGCGTGGGCGCGGCGGCCCTGGATCTGGGCGCGATGACCGCCTTCCTGTTTGGATTCAACGAGCGGGAAGCCATCTACGACCTGATCGAAGAGATCTCCGGCTCGCGTTTCCATCCGAGCTTTACGCGTGTGGGCGGCCTCATGCAGGACATGCCCCCGGAGTGGCCGGCCCACGTGAAAGCCTTCTGCAAGAAACTGCCCGCCGCGCTGGATGACGTCGAAGCGCTGCTGAATCGCAACCGGATTTTCATCGAGCGGACCAAGGGGATCGGGTACCTGAGCGCCGAGGACGCGATCGCCTGGGGCTGGACCGGGCCGTTGGCCCGCGCTTCGGGCGTCCGGCGAGATCTGCGCAAGGATGAACCCTATCTGTGCTATGCGGACAACTGGGACGGGAAGGGCTCCTCCGGGGTGGATTTCAAGGTTCCCATCTCGCGTGGGGGAGACTGTCTGGCCCGGTATCTCGTGCGGCTTGAAGAGATGCGCCAGTCGCTGCACATCATCGAGCAGCTTGTGGACAACATTCCGGCCGGCCCTATCAACGTGCTGCCGGAAGGCAAGGTGGGTCTGCCCAACAAGCGCGAGGTGTATTTCAGCATCGAGGGGCTGATCCATCACTTTGAGCTGATCATGACCAACCGCGGATTCACCCCGCCGGTTGGCGAGGTGTACGGTGCGACGGAGACCTCCAACGGCGAGCAGGGCTACTATCTGGCCAGCGATGGCGACAAGACCCCATACCGTATCCGCGTCCGGCCGCCGAGTTTTATCCATTATTCAACGTTCGAGAAGCTGGTGGTGGGCCATCAGATCAGCGATGTGGTTGCGATCCTGGGCAGCCTGAACATCATTGCGGCGGAGTTGGATCGGTAATGGCGAGTTCTACTTGGGAATTTCAAATACTGGATTTCAAATTTCAAATCTCGAAAGTACGCCTCTGCGGTTGACAGATCCCGGATGTAAGGTGGCTTTATGGCCTGGAAGGCAATCGATCGAATCACCCCCGCGAAAGACGACGCGACAGAGCCGCAACTTGATGAGGCGGTCAAGGAAAAGATCCGCGCGTTCTTTCCGCGCTACCCCAGCAAGCGGGCCGTGTTGCTGCCGGCCCTGCACATCGTGCAGGAAACCTACGGCTACATCAGCCACCGGGCCATGCGCGACATCGCCGAACTGCTGGAGATCCCCCCGGCCCAGGTCCTCGACACGGTGAGCTTCTATACCCATTTCTGGACGCATCCCAGGGGCCGGAAGCTGATCGTGATGTGCCGCAGCCTTTCCTGCGAACTCACGGGGGCCCGTGAGGTCAAGGCGGCCATTGAGCAATATCTGGGCATTCGCGAGCACGGCACTACCGCCGACGGGCAGTACACTTTCGTCACCGAAGAGTGCCTGGGGGCCTGCGAGCACGGCCCGTGCCTGCTGATTAACGAGAAGCTGCATAAGTGCGTGAAAGCCGAGGACGTGCCGCGCCTGCTGGCCGATCCGAATAACGACAAGATTGACCTTCCCCGCAGTACGCTCTACGACGGGCCCAGCGAACAGGAGCGGCAAGCGGCACGGATCACCGGCGAGGCGCCGGCGCCACAAAAGGCGGACGAGACGCCCGCTTCCCCGAAGTCGCCGCCGAAGGGCGCGAAGGGCGAGGCCAAAATCGGCCTGACCTCGGATATCAAGGAGATGAAGGAGTCCTGAGAAGCTGAAAGCTAACTGCTGAAAGCTGATTGCTGATGGCTGACCGCTGATCGCTGAAAGCTGAGTGCTTTTGAATGGCCAGGTTCGAACCAGTGTTGCTCAGAAACGTCGGGGTGGAAGGCTCGCGGACGCTGCGCGTCTACGAGTCGCGCGGAGGATACGCCGCCGCACGCAAAGCCCTGACCACCATGAGCCCCGAAGAGGTCACGGAGATCACCAAGAAGTCCGGCCTGCGCGGGCGAGGCGGGGCGGGCTTCCCCACCGGCATGAAATGGTCGTTTCTGCCCAAGGATCGCACCATCACCTACCTGTGCGTCAACTTTGACGAGTCCGAGCCGGGCACCTTCAACAACCGCTACCTCGTGGATCACGATCCGCACCAGTTGCTCGAGGGCATCCTGATCGCCGGCTATGCGACCCGGGCCACGACCGCGTACATCTATATCCGCGTGGAGTTCCACGAGACCTTCCACATCCTGCAGCGGGCCCTCGATGAGGCCTATGCGGCCGGCCTTTTCGGCCGGAACATCTTCGGCACCGATTACAGCCTGGAATGCTACATCCACCGTGGCGCGGGTGCCTACGTGTGCGGCGAGGAGACCGGCCTGATCGAGTCGCTGGAGGGCAAGCGCGGCTGGCCGCGCATCAAGCCGCCCTTCCCGGCCATTGAGGGCGCGTTCCGCAAGCCCACCGTGGTCAACAATGTCGAAACGCTCGCCTGCCTGGTGCACATTATCGAGCGCGGCCCGGAGTGGTTCTCATCCATCGGCACGCCCGGCAGCGCCGGGCCCAAGCTCTACCAGGTCTCCGGGCCGGTGAACCGCCCGGGGTGCTTCGAGGCCCCGCTGGGACTCACCTGCCGGGAGCTGATTTTCGGCGACGATTTCGCCCGAGGCATGGCCGGCGGACGCAAGGTCAAGGGAGTGATCCCCGGCGGGCTTTCGGTGGGCATCCTCACCGCCGACGAGTTGGACTGCAAGCTGGACTTCGATGATCCCAAGAAATACGGCCTGCTGGGTCTGGGCACGGCGGCGGCCATTGTCATTGGCGACGATGCCGACATCCGCCACGTACTGCTCAACACCTGCCGCTTCTACGCGATGGAATCCTGCGGCCAGTGTACGCAGTGCCGCGAGGGCACCGGCTGGATGTATCGCATCGCCCGGCGAATCGCCGAGGGGGCGGGCCGCTCCGCAGATCTCGATCTGCTGGTGGAGCAGACTTTCAGTATGGGCATGATGCCCGGGCTGAGCATCTGCGGCCTGCCCGATGGAGCGGTGTATCCGATCCGCACCATCATCCAGAAGTATCGCGCCGAATTTGAGCGGCACATTGCTCAACAGGCATCCAGCCGGACGGTGGAGGTAATCAAAGAACGGGTGCCGTCGGCCTATGAACTGCCGATTCTGGGCCAGAGGCCCGCGCAGGTGACCTGGCCGACGGCCGCGTCATCGGGAGCATGAAGGATTGGGCCACGGCCGTGTTCGCCGTGGTGAAGAAGCAGAGAGCCAACGATGGTCAAAGCACGGTTCGAAGAGCCGTAGCACACGGTACCGGCCAGATGCCGGCGCCACACGAGGCGGGCAGACATCCGCCTCTCCGGGAATAACGATGCCGAAGATCATCATAGACGGAGTTGAGATCCAGTGCCGGGACAAAATCCCGGTCCTTCAGGCGGCGCTGGAGGCCGGACTGAATGTCCCCCATTATTGTTACCATCCCGGTCTGTCCATCGTGGCCTCCTGCCGGCTGTGCCTCATGGAAATGAAGATGCCCGACCCCAAGACCAAGGAGATGGTCTGGTCGCCAAAACTGGTGCCCAGTTGCCAGACCCTGGTCAAGGAGGGCATGGAGGTCCGCTTCAACTCCCCGGCGGTGATCGCTAACCGCGACAAGGTGATGGAATACTACCTGGTCAATCACCCGCTGGACTGCCCGGTGTGCGACCAGGCCGGCGAATGCTACCTGCAGGACTACAGCTTCCAGTTCGGCAAGCCCTACGCGCGGACTGTGGACCCCAAGGTCAAGAACCCCAAGAAAGACATCGGCTCGCGCACCCTGCTCTACCAGGACCGCTGCGTGCTCTGCTCGCGCTGCGTGCGCTTCGCCCAGGAAGTCGCCGGCAGCGGTGAGCTGTGCATCGTCAACCGCGGAGATCGCGCCGAGATCGACGTGTTCCCGGGTATGCCGTTGGAGAACAAGCTCCAGGGCAACGTGGTGGATCTCTGCCCGGTGGGCGCCCTGCTGGATAAGGATTTTCTGTTCCGCCAGCGGGTCTGGTTCCTGAACGGCACCGATTCCATCTGCCGGGCGTGCAGCACCGGCTGCGCGATCCGCGTGGATCAGAACAGGAACATCCTTTACCGCCTCAAGCCGCGATACAACCCCGGCGTGAACGAGTGGTGGATCTGCGATGAAGGCCGCTTCGGCTGGAAGTTCGTGCACGACGAGCGGCGGATCACGACGCCCGTCGTGCGGCGCGGAGCCGCCACGGAGACGCCACCGTGGGACGACCTGCCGGTGATCATCCGGCAGCACCTGACGGCCGTGGTCCAGAAGCATGGTCCGGCGTCGGTTGCAGTGCAGCTCTCGCCGGAGATGGCCTGCGAAGAGGCCTGGCTGCTGGCGACTTTCATCCGCTCCATCGCTCCCGAGGCATCGCTGGCTTTGGGCGACGTACAGATCGTCGGCCAGGAAGAAAAGTTCCCCTTCGGCGCGACCGACGGGGACGTCAAGTTCATCATCCGGCCGGAAAAGAACCCCAACCGCCGCGGCGTGGAGGCGGTTATCAACGGGCTGGGCGGTAACGTGATCTCGCGCGAGGATCTCGCCGCGCGGGCCGGCAAGGGCGAGTTCAAAGCCCTGTGGATCGCCGGCGGCTATCCGCAGCCCGGCTGGGCCGGCAAGCCGCTGATCGATGCGGCCGGCAAGGTTGAACTGCTCATCGTGCAGGACCTGTTCCCCGGTCCGCTGACCGAGGCGGCCCGGATCGTGCTGCCCTTCTGTGCGTGGGTGGAGCGCGAGGGCACCTTCATGAACCACGCCGGCAAGCTCCAGCCCTTCGACCGGGCCATCGACCCGCCGGAAGGAGCCGTGCGCGACGGACAGTATCTCTACGCCCTGGCCGGCCATACGGGACTCTACACCGGCCGGCGCGTGCGCGAGATGATGGCGAAAACCATGCCGGAGTTCGGCCAATTGCACGTGCCGCCCCCGGTGCCGGAGCATCAGCACTGACATGAGAAGTGCGAAGTGAGAAGTGAGAAGTGAGAAAGGCAATGAGCAGTGCATCGGGTTTAGTCGTTAGCTCGTCAAAGAAGTGCGAGAGTGTACCCGTCAGCAAAAAGGCCCATAATGGGTCGGCCCCTCTCTCACTTCTCACTTCTCAGTTCTCACTTCTCAGTTCTCACTTCTCACTTTGGAGCAGATGACGGATGTACGAGTTTTTTACGCACCAGTTCGGCTTCAGCATCCTGCTCATGGCGGTGCTCCTGGGCATCATCATGACCGCGGTGGCCTACTGCATTCTGCTGGAGCGCAAGGTGGCCGCGTGGGTGCAGGACCGCATCGGGCCCAACCGCGCGGGGCCTTTCGGGCTGCTGCAGCCGCTGGCCGACGGCGTCAAATTTCTCCTCAAAGAAGACATCATCTCGCGCAACGTCGATAAGCCGCTGTTCGTGCTGGCCCCGGCCATCGCCTTCACCGTGGCGCTGATCGGTTTCGCGGTGATCCCCTGGGCCGGCCAGGTGCGGCTCGGCGGCAATCTGCTGGAGGTCCAGGTAGCCAGCATCGACGTGGGCCTGCTCTATCTGCTGGCCGTGGGCTCGCTGGCCGTCTACGGCGTCGTGCTGGGCGGCTGGGCCAGCAACAATAAGTACTCCTTCTACGGGGCGATGCGGGCCACCGCCCAGATGCTCAGCTACGAGATTCCCCTGGGCCTGGCCATCCTGGTGGTGGTGCTGACCACCGGCCAGCTTCGTTTGGAAAACATCGTCGCCTGGCAGATCGATCCCGCCGCCGGCGGCGTTTGGAACCTGCTGCTGCATCCGCTGGCTTTCGTCCTGATGCTCATCACCGTGTTCGCCGAGGCCAACCGCCTGCCCTTTGATCTGGCCGAGGCCGAGCAGGAACTGATCGGCGGCTATCAGACCGAATACAGCGCCATGAAGATGGGCCTGTTCTACCTGGGCGAATACGCGCACATGATCACCTCCAGCGCGTTCATCGCCGTGTTGTTTCTGGGCGGCTGGGAGCTTTTCCCCGGAAGCGGGCGGCTCGGCTGGGGCTGGATCGACTGGCTGAATACGTCCCCGTCGATCGCGGCCATGCTCCTGCGTTTTGCGATCATGGCCGGGAAGATCTTCTTCTTCATCTTCTTCTTCATGTGGGTACGCTGGACGATTCCCCGGTTCCGCTTCGACCAACTGATGCGACTGGCCTGGCGCGGCATGGTGCCCATGGGGCTTGGCCTGGTCGCCCTGACCGGTCTGCTGGTTTACCGCGGCCAGCCGGCCACGTTCTGGGCGCCGGTCGGCAACCTGATTATCGTGGCCGTGATCATGCTCTGGCAGGTGGTACGCAAGCCGACGGTGACCGGCCGTCAAACGCATCTGCCCCCGGTAACCGGTTTCGCGGGGACACGCTGAGGGAACGATGAGCGGATTGAGGATTCAGGGTTCAGGGTTCAGGGCTCAGGGTGGCGCCGGCCTCTCGCCAGTGCAGAGGGGCGTGCGTTTCGCCCGTCTTTGCCGCACACCGCTTGCCGGCTGTGTTGCGCTCCTGTCCCTGGCGTCACTGCTCAATGCCGCCTGGGCAGCGCCGATTTCAGAGGCCGACATCCTCGGCCAGGCTGATGCCCGCATCGAAAAGCACCGCAAGGCGGACGCCACCCTGGTCATTACCGGCCCCGACGGCAAGCCACTCCCGGCCGGAACGAAAGTCCGGATTGAACAGACCCGCCACGCCTTCCTGTTCGGCGCCAACATCTTCATGCTCGCCCGCCACAACGACCCGAAACTCAACGAGGCATACGGCCAGCGTTTCGCGGAGCTGCTGAACTTCGCCACCTTGCCGTTCTACTGGTGGGCCTACGAGACCGAACAGGGCAAGCCCGACTACGCCCGCACCGAGGCGATCATCCACTGGTGCCGCCAGCATAACATCATCTGCAAGGGCCACCCGCTGGCGTGGAACTATGTAGACCCCAAGTGGCTGCCCAAGGATTCGGCCAGGGTGATACAGCTTCAGATGGAGCGCATCACCGCCTGCGTGTCCCGGTTTAAGGACGACATTGGCTACTGGGACGTGGTCAACGAGGCCACCCACTACGACCGCGACACGCTTAAGAAGAACGCTCCGCTCCTGACCGAGGCGATCACCCAGATCGGCGTGCCCGCCTTCATTCAGCAGGCGTTCAAGACCGCTCGCCAGGCTAATCCCGACGCGGTGCTGATCATCAATGACTATCGCACCGACGCGGACTACATCGACAAGGTCATCACCAAACTGGTGGGCGAGGAGGGCCAGCCGCTCTATGACGTGATCGGCATCCAGTGCCACCAGCACGGCAAGGCCTGGTCGGCCCAAAAGACCTGGGAGATCTGCGAGCGCTTCGCGAAGTTTGGGAAACCCCTGCACTTTACCGAAGCGACCATCCTCTCGGGCAAGCTGGGGTGGGAGCTGGCCTCCAAGAACCCCAACGAGCCCTGGACCACCACCCCGGAAGGCGAGAAGCGCCAGGCCGAGGAGGTGGCCCGCTTCTACACGGTGCTCTTCAGTCATCCGGCCGTGGAAGCCATCACCTGGTGGGACTTCAGCGACGCCGGCGCATGGCAGCAGGCCCCGGCCGGCTTCCTGCGCAAGGACATGACCCCCAAGCCCGCCTACGATGTCCTCAGGGGACTGATCAAGGGCAAGTGGTGGACGACCACCGAGGTGACCGTCGGCGACGGCGGCCGGGCGAGCTTCCGCGGCTTCTTCGGTGATTACAGGATCACCGGGGTGGAGCCGGGCCGGCCGGCTGCGGGAACATTTACGCTCAAGAAAGGCCAGGACGGGCCTATCGAGGTATACGTGAAATGATCAGGGACAGCGATATCGTCTTCGTCGACGAGCCCCGTTTGACCGCCGCGGACAGACTCTATCTGCCGCAGGTGGTCATGGGCCTCAAGACGACCTTCCGGCACCTGTTCAAAAAGAAGGTGACGCTCCAATACCCGGAAGAGAAGCGCCCCATGCGCGTCGAGAACTACCGCGGGGTTCACCGACTGAACAAGGACGAAAAGGGCCGGGTCGCCTGCGTAGCCTGCTTCATGTGTGAGACCGCCTGCCCCGCGCACTGCATCCACATCGAGGGCGGCGAGGCCCCCTGGCCGGACCGCGAGAAGTACCCGATCAAGTTCGACATCGACGAGCTGCGCTGCATCTACTGCGGCATGTGCGAAGAGGCCTGCCCGGTGGATGCCATCGAGCTTACCCCGGAGTTCTCCATCGTCGGCCTCTCCCGCGAGGAGATGGTGTTCGACAAGGAAAAGCTTCTCGAAATGTTCGACCGCACCCGGGAGCTCAAACCGCGCAAGAACCCGGTCATCACCGGCTATGAATACAACACCGGCGGGCCGATCCCGCCGTCCGATGACCAGACGGAGGGGCTCAAGGCTCCGGGCCAACCCCAACGCTAGTCGGGCGCCCCGGGCGGATATGCCCCGGCTGGGCCGGTCGTGCGAAAACAGGGAAGAGAGCGAGGAAGAGTGAGTCAGACGGCACTATACGTATTGTACGCGATTCTGGCGGCGGGAGCGGCCGGGCTTTACATGATCCTGCCCAGCACCCGGGCGGATGCGCCCCGGCTGCGCATGGCTGGTGCTATTCTCGGCACGGCGGCCCTGGCCGGTCTGGCCGCTTACCTGGTTCGCTGGATCGGCGCCCAGGGGTTGGGGAACGGTTTATTTGTGCTCTTCGCCGTGCTGGCCATTGCCGCCGCCGTGCGGGTGGTCACGCATCCCCGCCCGGTGTACTGCGTGGTGTACTTCATCCTGGTGGTATTGGCCTCGACGGGGCTGAGCCTCCTGGTGGCGGCCGAATTCCTAGCCATGGCCCTGCTGATCATTTATGGCGGGGCCATTCTGGTGACGTACATCTTCGTGATCATGCTGGCCCAGCAGACCGGCGAGTCGCTGTATGACCGCAACGCCCGCGAGCCGTTGGCGGCGGTGCTGATGGGATTTTTGCTCGTGGCGGCAACGGCCCAGGCACTCACGGTGCGCGATCCCATCGCCGCTCATGCCGGCCAGACGGTCAGCTCGTTCCGTTATGCCGTGGCCAGGCCCTCTGACCAGACCGTCCGCCCGGTGGCGGATGGCCCGACGGCGAATGGCCCCGCGGCGCCGGCCGCTCCGAGCCAGCAAAGCGACGCCCCGCCGATCGGTAACACCTGGGCCGTCGGCCAGGTGCTGATGACCACCTACGTGATGGCGGTGGAGATCGCCGGCGTCCTTCTGCTGGTGGCCGTGGTCGGAGCCATTGCCATAGCCCGCAAGCGCATTGACCCGGCGGCGTTGACGCCGGAGGAACGCCGCCGTCTGGAGGAACGCAAAGACCTGCACCAGCGCGGACGACAGGCCGCGCCGTTTTGAGATGAAGGGTGCAGTTTGTTGGGATGGGATGTGAAGCTTATTGGGATGGAATGTGCGGCTGGAGTTTGGAGATTTGAAATCTGGAATTTGAAATTTCGAATTTCAGATTTGGTTTCTCACATCTGAGATGTGAGAAACCATGGAAGAAACCCAAAGAGAAACCCTGGGAGAACCCCCGAGAGAAACCCATGGACCTGGATGTAACTCACGCTTACGTGCTCACCGGCGGCCTGCTCTTTGCCATTGGCGTGACCGGCTTCCTGGCTAGGCGCAACCTGATCGTGATGTTCCTTGCGACGGAACTCATGTTCCAGGGCGTGATCCTCAACCTGGTGGGTTTCGGAGTTCGCCGCGGCGATCTGCACGGGCAGGCGTTTGCGCTGTTTCTGCTGGTGATTGCGGCGGTAGAGGCCGGCGTGGCCCTGGGCCTGGTGGTGCTGCTCTTCCGCCGGAAGGGCACGCTGGACGCGGATGCATGGGCGACGATGAAAGGATGAGCAGGAAATGACTAATGTCTAATGACCAATGTCTAAAGAATGACCAAGCACTAAGGTCGAATGACTAAAACGGGCGTCCATGTTTAGTCATTAGGCATTTCGTCATTGGGGCTTCTTTAGACATTGGGATTTAGACATTAGACATTCTCGACGGAGGCGACGTACTGATGATGGTTCCATTCGGCTCTACCGAAGCCGGGATGCTCAACGCAGCCCCCCTGGTGCCGCTCCTGCCGCTGTTGGGGGCCGCGCTGGTCGGCCTGCTGGGCACGCGGATGCTCAAGGGGGCCAGCCACTGGCCGGTGATCATCGGGATCGCCGGCGCGCTGGTCGCCAGCTTCCTCATCCTGGGCGCGGTCGCGTCCGCACAGCCCGGCACACCCGCCGGACAACCCGACACTACCTATCGCCTCTTCTCCTGGTTCTCGCCCCTTGAGGGCCTCTGGTTCGACGTCAATTTCTGCATCGACGCCCTGACCGCCATCATGCTCGTGACCGTCTGCGGCATCTCCCTGCTGGTGGCGATCTACTCTCGCGACTACATGCGCGTCACCGAGACCGAGACTCCCGAAGGACACGAAGGCGGCCCATCCGCCGCCGAGCGTCTCGCCGACCCGCACGTCCACGGC
Organism: Phycisphaerae bacterium; assembly: GCA_012719955.1. Lineage (GTDB taxonomy): Bacteria > Planctomycetota > Phycisphaerae > UBA1845 > PWPN01 > JAAXZI01. Next base: position 18,745 of record JAAXZI010000257.1, read on the forward strand.
CATCAGTCCGGCCACCATCAGCCCGTGCCGGAGCGCGGCTACGAGCGCTATTTCGCCTTCATCGGCCTGTTCGTCTTCAGCATGTGCACGCTGGTGCTGGCCGGCAACTTCCTGCTGCTCTACCTGGGCTGGGAGGCGGTCGGCCTGTGCAGTTACCTGCTCATCGGGTTCTATTACCAGCGTCCCGCCGCCGCGGCCGCCGCGAAAAAGGCCTTCCTGGTCAACCGCATCGGCGATTTCGGCTTCGGCCTGGGCATTCTGTTCCTCTACCTGTGGCTCTCGCCCTGGGCTCCCGATGGGCGAAGTCCACTGGACTATGACGTTGCCTTCGCCACAATCCACCGCCTCGACACCTGGCAGATTACCACCATCGCCCTGCTGCTGTTCTGCGGGGCCGTGGGCAAGAGCGCCCAGTTGCCGCTCTACGTCTGGCTGCCCGACGCAATGGAGGGCCCCAGCCCCGTGTCCGCCCTCATTCACGCGGCCACGATGGTCACCGCCGGCGTGTACATGGTCGTACGCTGCGGCGAGATTTTCGTGCAGGCCCCCGTGGCCCTGGCCATCGTCGCGGCGGTCGGAGCGGTGACCGCCCTGTTTGCCGCCACCATCGCCGTCGCCCAGTACGACATGAAACGCATCCTGGCCTACTCGACCATCAGCCAGCTCGGCTACATGTTCCTGGGCGTGGGCGTGCTGGCGGCCGACTCGGCCATCTTCCACCTGTTTACCCACGCCTTCTTCAAGGCCCTGCTGTTCCTCGGCGCCGGCAGCGTCATGCACGCCCTGGCCGGCATCATCGACTTGCGGCAGTTCGGCGGCCTGCGGCGCGTTCTGCCGGTGACCTACGCCACCTTCGTGATCGGTGCGCTGGCTCTGGCCGGCTTCCCGCTGCTGTCCGGCTTTTTCAGCAAGGACGAGATCATCCACGCCGCCTTCGCTCACCATCCGGTGCTGGGAACCATCGGGTTGATCACCGCGGTGCTGACCGCCTTCTACACCTTCCGCATGGTCTTTATGGCCTTTGCCGGGCCTGAGCGGATCCCGGCCGGTACGCACCCGCACGAGTCCGGCCGGTGGATGCTCGTGCCGCTGGTGCTGCTGGCCGTCGGCGCCGTCGGGGCCGGATACGTGGGCGTACACATGAAGGCGGGCGGGTTCCTCGGCTTCATCGAGCCGCACGGGCCGTTCCACCGGTTCCTTGCGCCAGTCGTGGAGCCATACGCCGCGACGCTACATGCCCGCGTCGGCCATGAGGCCGCCGGCGCCGCGCACGAGGGGCACGTGCTCATGTACATCTCCGCCCTGCTGGCCATCGCCGGCATCCTGGTCGCGTATGTCCTCTACGTTCGCCGCCGTGACTGGGCCAAGCAGGCCCGCGAGGCCTTCCCGGTCGCGTACCAGGTGTTGCACAACAAATATTACGTGGACGAGCTTAACGACGCCGCGATTGTCCGGCCGTTGTGGGATTCGAGCCGCGTTCTCTTCGGAGTCGATCGCATTGTGGTAGACGGACTGGTCTGGGCGGTGTCGGCCGTGCCGCGGGTTATGGGCTTCCTGGTGCGCCCGCTCCAGAACGGGGCCCTCCAGAGTTACGGCGTGTCCATGACCGCCGGCATGGCCGTGATCGTGCTGATTGTCTGGCTGGTGAGTAGAACCTGATGCTCTTTCTGCAGGAATGGATACTGACGTTGCTGATCGTCCTGCCGCTGGTCGGAGCGGTAGCGGTGGCCATTGCCGGCGCCGGGGGACGCCCGCTCGTTCCCCGCAGCGGCGAGAACCACGATGAGCCGCGCGGGCCGCGCCTGGGGCAGATGGCCCTGGCCTTTTCTCTGGCCACCGGCGTGCTGACCATCCTGGCCGTGGCCCTCTTCTTCACCGCCACGAGCGAGACCGGACAGAACCTGGCCCGCGCGGGCGGATTCGCCCTGGTGCAGGATCTCACCTGGGTTGCCGACTCGGAAACCGCCCGCCGGCAGATCGACTTCCGCTACCACCTGGGCGTGGACGGTCTGAGCATCTGGCTGGTGGCCCTGACCGCGTTCATCACCCCGTTGTCCATCTGGGCCAGTTTCAGCGGCATCCGCCACCGCCAGCGTGAGTACTACGCGCTCATGCTGCTGCTGGAAGCGAGTGTGATCGGCGTCTTCTGCGCCCGCGACCTGCTGTTGTTCTACATCTTCTTCGAATTCACGCTCATCCCGCTGTTCTTCATCATCGGGATCTGGGGTGGCCCGCAGAAGTGGGCGGCGGCCGGCAAGTTCTTCCTCTACACCTTCGCCGGCAGCATGCTCACCTTCGCCGGCGTGCTCTATCTGGCCTGGCAGGCGGCCCGCCAAGGCGGCGTCTTCACCTTCGATATCGACACGCTTTACCGGCTGCAACTTACCGAGCGAGAGCAGTTCTGGCTCTTCCTGGCCTTTACGGCCGGCTTTGCCATCAAGGTGCCGCTGTTCCCGTTCCACACGTGGTTGCCCCTGGCGCACACCGAGGCGCCCACCGCCGGCAGCGTGCTGCTGGCCGGCCTGCTGCTGAAATTGGGGACATACGGCTTCCTGCGCTTCAATCTGCCCATGCTCCCCGCGGCGACGCAGGAGCTGGCCCCGCTCGTGGCTGTGCTGGCCATCATCGGCATCATTTACGGCGCGCTGGTCGCATGGGTGCAGGACGACTTCAAACGCCTGGTGGCGTATTCGTCCGTCTCTCACCTGGGCTTCTGCATGTTGGGCATGTTCGCCCTCAACCAGGCCGGCCTGACCGGCTCGGTGCTGTACATGATCAATCACGGCCTGTCCACCGGGGCCCTGTTCCTTGTGATCGGCATGATCTACGAGCGCTACCACACCCGCCAGTTCGACAAGTTGGGCGGCCTGGCCCGGCGCATGCCCTGGATGGCTTTCTTCCTCGTGTTCTTCGTGCTCAGCAGCATCGCTCTGCCGGGCCTCAACGGCTTTATCAGCGAGTTCCTGGTCCTGCTGGGTACCTTTACTTCGCGAAACCCCCTGGACGGCTGGCCTGCCGGCCCCCTGGGAGCGCCCTACGGGGTGATTGCGGCCGTGGGCATTATCCTCAGCGCCGTCTATATGCTGGCCATGGTGCAGCGCCTGCTGTTCGGCCAGCTCAAGGAACCGGAACATACCCCGGATACCTCCGGCGGCCTCCGCCCCGATCTGACCCGCCGCGAAATCACCATCCTGACCCCCATCGCCCTCGCCTGCCTGATCCTGGGCGTGTATCCCAAGCCGGTCATCGACTCCATCCAGCCGGCCGCCCAGCAGCAGGTGCTGGCCTGGGTTTACGCTGGCGACACTGACGCGGCCTTCGCAGGCGCGATCGCTCCACGCGACGCTGGAGCGCCAGCTCGTTCAGCAGGCCCGGGGGCGAAGGAGGGAGGCGAGGACAAAGACCGCTTGTCGCGCTCAACGGTCGGCTTCAGCCAATCAGGGTTTGCCACCTGTTTCAGCAGGTGGGGCGAGGACCAGTCCCCTGGTTTCTTCCCCTTCTCTGACTTCAGCCGGATACCAGACTCCGCAGTTCCGGAGGTCACGCATAGATGAACGGCGACCTGTTCACGCTTCTGGCTCCTGAGTTGATCGTCATCGGCGGGGCCGTTTTGGCCCTGCTGCTCGGCCTGGGCGCCTCACCAGGCGCCCGCAGTGCCCCGCGGGCCCTGGCGTTACTGAGCGTTTTTGCCGCCTTCCTCGTGACCTGGTATTACGGCCCGTCGCCGGCCAAGCCCCTGGAGTTGGCCGGCATGCGCTTCGACTCCCTGGCGTACTATATCCGTCTCATCGCCCTGTCTGTCGGCGCCCTGGTGTTGCTGGTCCACTGGCACCTGCCTCACCCTGCCGAGCGCGGCGACGTCTTCGCCATGATCCTCTTCAGCCTGGCCGGCATCATGCTCACCAGCCTGGCGAATGACCTGGTCCTGCTGTTCCTGACCATCGAGCTGGTCAGCATTCCCACCTACATTCTGGTCTCCATCGGCCGCAGCGACATCCGCGCCCAGGAGGCCGGTCTGAAATACTTCTTCCTGGGCACTCTCTCGGCCGCCCTGCTGGTGTACGGCTTCAGCTTTCTGTACGGCGCTGCCGGCACCACCAACCTGAGCCGCATGCAGCTCAGTCCGGCCGGCGGGTTTGTCACCATCGGCCTGCTCCTGGCCTTCGCGGGCGTGGCCTTCAAGATCGCCGCCGCGCCCTTCCATGTGTACGCCGCCGACGTCTACCAGGGCGCGGCCGCGCCCGTGACCGGCCTGCTGGGCTTTTTCCCCAAGGTGGCCGGCTTTGTCGCCCTGATCAAGCTGCTCTTCCTCATGCAACCGTCCGATCTGCTCACCGCCGGCTGGAACATGCCCGGCGCGGCGTTCGTGTTCCTGTGGGTGGTCGCAGCCGCCACCATGACCCTGGGTAACGTGCTGGGCCTCATGCAGACCAACGTCAAACGCATGCTGGCCTATTCGAGTATCGCCCACTCCGGCTACATGCTCGTGGCCCTGCTGGCCGGCCCGGTAGCCAGCGGCGGCCCCCTGCGCGACGGCCTCTCGGCCATGCTCTTTTACATCGTGGTCTACGGGATCATGAATCTCGGCGCCTTCGCCGTACTGGCCCTCATCCAGGCTCGCGGCCGTCCGGCCGAGGAACTGGACGACCTCGCGGGCCTGGGTCGGCGGGAGCCGCTTGCGGCCCTGGCCCTGGCCATCTGCGTGTTCAGCCTGATGGGCCTGCCCCCCACCGCCGGGTTCTTCGCGAAGGTGTACGTGTTCAGTGCGGCCATCTCCAACGGCGCGGCCGGCTGGCATGGCCTCTCGCTCATCGTGCTGGCGGTCATCGGCCTGATCAACTCGGCCATCGCCGCCGGCTACTACCTGCGCATTGTGGCCACCTGCTACCTGCGTGAACCGGTTGCGGAGCCGATCGCGGAGCCGCGCACCGCCGGCATTCGCCTGGGATTACTGGGCTGCTGCATCGCGATCCTGGTCATCGGCGTCTGGCCAGGCGGCCTGCTGTACATGTCCCGCCTGCCCTTCTACGACCTGAGCGCGCCACCCGCGGTGGCCACCCATTCAAACGCACAGTCCCCGGAGCCCGCAGAGACCACAGAGCAGGTGTACGCAAAAGAGATGAATTCCTGATTCCCCGATGCTCCCCCATCCCGGGTGGCCCACCTTCTCCGAAGGTGGGTTCGCGATTTCTTGCGCCAAAGGCTCTCGATCCATCTCAGTCCCAGCCGCAATGCGGTGATACATCGTAGCCGCCGGGTGGCCCACCTTCTCTGAAGGTGGGTTCACGATTTCTTACGCCGAGAGCTCTGGATCCGTCTCATACGGTTTCCGTTGCAAGCTTGAGCAGGTTCCTACCGGGTTGTTGGCCGCCCCGCTGCTGATAGCTTGATTCTTCGCGCCGGGTGGCCCACCTTCTCCGAAGGTGGGTTCGCGATTTCTTACACCGAGGGCTCTAGATCCGTCTCAGTCCCAGCCGTAAGTCCACCAAGCGTCCCACAACTGACCAAAGGACCAACCACCCAACAACTGACAACGGACAACTGACCACTGACTACCTGCTCACATACCCCTTCGCCACCGCATCATCGATCAACTTCCGTCCGTACTCCCACAAACGCTTCGATCCCTCCTCGATCACCTGGCAGCGCTCCACCACCTGCCCGCTGGTCACCCCGTGCTCGCGCCAGGACCGTCCCTGCGTATGGTAATTCAAGAGCAACGGCTGCAACCGATCTACGGCATGCACGAATCGCGACTCCGGCGTGGCATGGGCCTCGAACTCGTCCCACAACGCCCGAAACTCGGCCGCCTGGTCCGGCGGCAGCAGCCCGAATACCCGCTCGGCCGCCGCTCGCTCGCGCGCCGCCTGGTCCTGGCAGGCCTCCTGGTCGTAGCAGTACGTGTCCCCCGCTTCGATCTCCACCAGGTCATGCAACAGGGCCATACGAATCGCCCGGCCCTCGTCCAGCGGCTCATCGGCGTACTCCGCCAGCAGCATGACCATGAGCGCCAGGTGCCATGAGTGCTCCGCCGAGTTCTCCCCGCGCTCGCCGCCCAGCGTCAGCGATCGCCGGATCACCCCCTTGAGCCTGTCCGCTGCCATTGCAAAACCGATCTGTTTTTCCAGCCGATCATCCATCTCATCTGTTCTCCCGTCGTGTGCGGTGCAATCATCTACCGGCCGCACAGCGAGGTCAAATGGCCCGCTCGCCGATGCTCACGACTGAGGGCCGGGCTGGCGGTTTGATTGTGATGAGAAATGCTCTAAACTGCCGGCATAACATCATCAACACCCAGCAGGAGCACAAGGATGAGAAACTTTCTGGTCATGGTTGGATTGTCTGTCCTGGCATTTGCCTCTACCGCACCTGCCGCCGACCCCTGGATTCGCTTTGAAGGACGCGAGGGCCCCGGCAAAGGCAAACATGTCGTCCTCATCTCCGGTGACGAGGAATATCGCTCCGAGCAGGCCCTTCCCCAGCTCGCCCGGATCCTCGCCCGCCACCACGGCTTCAAGTGCACCGTCCTCTTCGCCATCGACCCCGCGGACGGCACCATTAACCCGGAAATCAGGAACAATATCCCCGGCCTGGAAGCGCTCAAAACCGCCGATCTCATGATCATCGCCACCCGCTTCCGCGACCTGCCCGACGATCAGATGAAATACATCGTCGATTACCTTGAATCGGCCAAGCCGGTGATGGGCCTGCGCACGGCCACACATGCCTTCAAGATTCCGAAGGACAAGACCTACGCCAAGTATTCATGGGACAACAAGGACCCCAATTTCGAGGGCGGCTTCGGCCGGCAGATCCTGGGTGAGACCTGGAGCGATCATCATGGCAAGCACGGCAAAGAGAGCACGCGCGGCGTCATCGCCCCCAATCAGAAGAACCACCCCATCGTCCGCGGCTGCGAAGATATCTGGGGCCCCACCGACGTCTACACCGTGCGTCTGCCCCTGCCCGGCGACAGCCAGCCGCTGGTTCTCGGCCAGGTGCTCGAAGGCATGGAACCGGACGACAAGCCGGTGAGCGGTGCGAAGAACGACCCCATGATGCCCATCGCCTGGATCAAGACCTACCGGGGCGCCGAGGGCAAGACCGGCCGTGTCTTCACCACCACGATGGGCAGCGCCAACGACCTCCCGAGCGAAGGCCTGCGTCGCCTGTTGGTCAACGCCGCCTATTGGTGCGTGGGCCTGGAGGACAAGATTCCGGCGAAAGCCAAAGTAGATCTCGTCGGCGCATACAAGCCGCTGCCGTTCGGCTTCGCCGGCCACCAGAAGGGCGTTAAACCCGCCGATCTCCTGAAAGAATAGTTCGCCTGGCAACTATCGATCAGCGATCAGTAATCAGCGGTCAGCCGGTGTCAAACCTGCCGATCGCCTGAAGGAATGGTTGGTCCCATTCAACTTATCGAGGAGGGCGGGCGTCTTGCCCGCCCTCCGGCTTTTTGGTTCTCGTGATGGGCCTTACGATCGCGCCCCCAGCTCCCGGATGGTCTGGAGCAACATGGTGCTGAGTTTGCCCACTGTCTCCTTGTCCGCATGCCGGCCGGCGTACGCACGCAAATCGATCGGCGTGCCAAACCGTACCCGCGCCTTGTGTGGCCGGAAAAACGACCGCAGCAGGCTCGCGTCCCAGAGTGTTCCCGAAATATGAGCCGGCACCACGCGAGCTCCGCTGTGTAAAGCCAGCACGGTGGCCCCGTCCTTGGCTTCGGCCACTTCGCCCGGCCGGGGGATCCGCCCCTCAATAAAAATACCCAGCGCCTTACCCGCCTTGAGATGCCGCAGCGCCGCCCGCGTCGCGATCGTGTCCTGCCCATCCCGCCGTACGGGAATACACTCGATCGCGCGCATGACCCGTCCCCCGATCGGCGGATTGGAAAACTCCGCCGCCACCATGAACGCCGGCACCCGATGGGGAATGCTGGCCACCAGCAGCAACGGATCGATCCCGCAGGTATGGTTCGCCACCACGATGACCGGCCCCTCGGCCGGTACCGTACACGGCCCTACCCGCTGCAAGCGAAAAAACAGCCGGCAATACAGCCAGTTGACCGTATACCAGAACGAGACCGGATACGGAAACCGCCACTGGCGCATCCGGGCCACGAAGGCCCCGGCCAAAGCCACCAGGGCCACTACCCCCAGGCCCAGCACCAGCCCTCCCACATGCCCGTCGATCTGCCCCACAACCATAGCCACCCGTCCCAAGCTCCCTGTTACTGGAATACCGCCATCAGCACGCCCCATCCCACGCAAACCGTCCAGTAAGCCATTCGAACCCGCAGCGCCGGCTCGCCCAGCCGCAGGATACTCATCTCCCCCAGCACCACCACCGGAAAGGCGAAGATCGTTTTGAAATCCGCGCACACCAGCGCCAGGAAGCAGAGGATCGCCACCGCCAGGTACGCGATCCGGGCATAGTCGGCCTTGGAGCGCACGTTCGCGAAGTGGTACTCCCAGGTCGAGCGCTCATTTTCCAGCCACGTCTCGCGCGGCTCGAATGCCTCTCCGCACTCCGGACAGCGCCGCTCCAGCAAGCCTGTGAGACAGAATCCACAGGTGGTACATCGCAAGTTCAGCTCAGCCGGAATCGGCTCATCATCGCGTGGCATCCGGGGGATGTACCGCTCCATGCCCGCCATTTTAGGGACCGCCCCGACGACCGCCAGCGCTCCGCAAGGCGATGGCCTCAGCACGAAAATCCACCCCCTCTGAACCTCGTCTCGGAACCGCGCCGGCCGTGGCGCAGCCGGCTCCCATGGCCATCGTAAATGATGAATCCCCCGGCATCTACCCGTTGCCACCCGATCCGGCGGGGTCCGGCTTACCGCCTCTGCCGGTGCCCTCTGGCGGCCCCCCTCTCGGCATCTCGGCGGAGCCGGCCGCCTCGGTCCGTGGCTTTCGATCTACCCATCGAGTACCCTCAGACCTTTCCGGCCGCCCGCCGCGGTCAACCAGACGCTAACAATGGGAAGAGTCATGGCTATAACCTCTGACCGGGAGTCCCTGGAGCCCATCCAATTGCATCAGCCGCTCGCAGCTTCGCGCCCCCGCGCCTCTGCCGCCCTGCTGGCGGCCGTCCTCATGCTGGCCGCTTCCGGGTTGATGTTCGAGCTGATCCTGACGCGGATCTTTTCGGCCACCATCTGGTATCACTACGCTTTCGTCGCCATTTCCGTGGCCCTGTTCGGCTGGGGGTTGGGCGGGTTTCTGGTCTTCCTGCTCCGGCTGGGCCAACACCCGCGGCTCAAGTCCATTCTCCCGCTCCTGGCCATGCTACCCGGCCTGCTCATGCCCGTGTTCCTGATCGCCATCCTTCAATTCCCATTCAAGCCGCAGTACCTGATCGCCTACTTCCTGCTGAGCCTGTTGCCCTTTCTGGCCGGCGGTGCGGCTCTCAGCCTGGTGTTTGAAGCCTATGGCAGCGACGCCAACCGCCTCTACTTCGCCGATCTCTCCGGGGCGGCGCTGGGAGTCCTGGGCGTGCCCCTGGTGATCGGCTTGTTCGGGGCTGAGACGGCCGTGCTGGCCACCGCCATCCTGCCGGCCATGGCGGCCGTGCTGCTGGCTTGGTCGGCCGATAAAGCCCAGCGCCCCAGGGTGTTGCCACTTATGGCCGTTGCCCTGCTGGCCGCTATCGTCGGACTGGTGGCGTGGAACCATCACAGCCAACCATTCACCATCCGCGATGCGCCCGACAAAGCTCTCTATAAGTTCCGACGCCAGTACCCCGGATCGCGGCTGGAATCTGACAAGTGGAACGTCTATTCGCGCATCACCTCCGTCCGCAGCCCCGACGCCGATAACCTCGCCCGGATCTTCATCGACAGCGACAACTGGACCAACGTCATGCACTGGGACGGCAACCCCGCGCATCCGGCCGACGGGCGCAACTGGTTCCGGGCCGTCCCCTTCCGCGTGAGCGAGAAGCCCAGAGTCATGATCATCGGTCCCGGTGGCGCTACCGACGTGGTGCTGGCCATTGCCGCCGGCAGTCCGATGGTCACGGCTGTGGAGATGAACCCGCTCATCATTGACGCGGTCCAGGCGTTCGGCGACGAGGCCGGGCGCGTCTACGACCACCCCAACGTAGACCTGGTCATGAGCGAGGGCCGCAATTTCGTCGAGCGCACACCGGAGAAGTACGACGTGATCATGCTCGGCTTCGTGGACACCTTCGCGGCGGTCTCCAGCGGCGGCCTGTCCTTGACGGAGAATTATCTCTACACGCGCGAGGCCATCGAAGCCTACTACGATCGCCTGACCGACGACGGCGTCCTGGCCATCGTCCGCTGGCCGGTGGACGTGCGGCGGCTGGTCGCCAATGCGGTCGATTTTCTCTCCGCCCGGGGCATGAGCATCGAGCAGATCGGCGGGCACATCATGACCGTCGCGGAACGGGATCCGGCCTGGAACACGACGCCTTCGGCCTCCGACGAACTGCCCCCGGAGACCCTCTTCCTGCTCAGCCGTTCGCCGCTGACGCCCGAGCGGGTGGACAAGCTGCTAGCCGGCCACCAGAACCTGTACGTGTTGCACGCTCCCGGGCGGGAGCCCGCGCCCGACTGCCCGCAGTACCGGCAACTTTTCTCCGGGAAGATGAGCTTCGCCGAATACACCGACAGCTTCGAGACGCTGGCCACGCCGGTGACGGACGACCGGCCCTTCTACTTCGCCTACGACAAGCCGTTGGGCATGCACAACTTCGTTCTGCAATGGTTCGGCATCCCCATCGGGATTGTCATCGCCTTCACGCTGGTGCTCCTGCTGGCCGGCAAGCGGGCGGGGTTTCGTCCGCCCGGGCCGCGGACGGTCGCCTACTTCGGCGCGTTGGGCCTGGGTTTTATCATCTGCGAGATCGCCCTCATGCAGCGGCTCATTCTGCTGCTGGGGCATCCGATCTACACGCTGGTGGTGATCCTCTTCACCATCCTGCTGGCCAGCAGCCTGGGCAGCCTCTACGCCCGACGGTTCGCCCCCGAGCAGATCCACCGCCGACTGGGGGTGATCATCGCGCTGGTGATCGTGCTGGTGGCAACCGCCTCTGTTGCCCTCCCGCCGGTGGTCCGTGCCGCCCTGCCGCTGGGTCTCTATCCACGGATCGCCCTCGCGGTGGCCATGGTCTTCCCGTTCGGCTTCCTGATGGGCATGCCCTTCCCGCTGGGCCTCCGGCGGATGGCGCTGGACCCCACGGCCGCCCCGGTCTCGGCCCTCTGGGGCATCAACGGCGTGGCCTCGGTGGTCGGCTCGATCTTCTGTATCGTCCTGGCGGTCATCGCCGGGTTTACCTGGGTCTTCGTGGCCGGGGCGTTGTGCTACGCGCTAGCATGGATAACGCGACCGCGATGAGGGACAATGTCTAATGACCAATGTCTAAAGAAGCCCTAAGGACCAAATGACTAATGATGACCGTAGCTGCTGTCCTTTTTGGGCATTAGGCATTTGAGCATTCGACATTCTTTAGACATTGGGATTTAGACATTAGGCATTTCACCACCGAGACGGAGGCAAACCATCGCCCGCATCATCCGAGTCTTAACGCTTCAGCCGGCGCTGCGCTGGCAGCAGCAGATGCCCAACCTGCACCTGCTGCGCCAGACCATCGAGAAGCAGATAGCCACCACGCCCGCGGACATTATCGTCCTGCCAGAGGTATTCAACGGCGTTCACTGCGACATGGACCCCAGCGCCGGCCCGCAGGCCCGCCAGTTTCTCGCGACGCTGGCCAAGGCCACCAACGCGGCTATCGTCGGCGGCAGCATCGATTACCAGCACTCTGACGCTCAGCGTCGCAACACCTGCTGGGTGGTCAACCGCCAGGGCGAGGAGGTGGGCGCCTATCACAAGCGGGTGCTCTTCGCCGCCGAGCAGGCCGACCGCCGGCCCGGAAACGAAGCCGGGATCTTCGATTTAGAAGGAATTAGAGTGGCCGTTCTGATCTGCGGCGACCTGTGGGAACCGGCCATGGCCCGCGAACTGGTCGGCCGGGCCGATCTGCTGGCCGTGCCCGCCAAGACTGCTGTCCCCTCACAGAGCCGCATCGATTACGCCCGCAAGCTGTGGTGGAATCTTGCCCTGACCCGGGCCATGGAGAACGGCCTGCCGGTGGTGGTGGCCGACTGGGCCGAAGGCCGGCACGAATCAATCGGCCTGGTCGGCGGCACGCGCACCCGGAGCGTGCACTACACCAGCGGCGGCGCCAGCATCACCGATCCGGGCAAACGCCCGGACTTCGACGCCCTCCAGACCAAACTGTCCGCCGGTCGTCCCGGCCTGCTGGCCGCCAACATCGACCTGGATGCCGTGCGGGCCTACCAGGAATACCGCCAGTCCGTCGGCCTGCTGCCGCCGCCCGGCACGGCATAATTCTGACACTGCAGCGCAAGGCCGTAGCAGTCGGGCCGGGTACCCGGCGAAAGGTGGGTGCCGGACGTTTTACAAGCAAAACGGCCGGTACGGAGCCCGGCCGCTTCAGCAAATGGCCCACTTTGCGCTGTAGGGTCTGAACAGTCACCCCGGACGCTCAGAACAAAGATGGAAAGCTGGAGCGATGGAGAGAGAACATTGCCGCTCGTTCTCTCTCCATCTCTCGCACTCTCCATCGCTCATACGGTGCTCGATCAGCCTTGCTGGTGAAGCAAGGTTTCGACTACAGGCGTCGCCGCCGGGAGTTCAGCCCCAGGTAGCCCAGGCCCGCCAGGCTGGCCAGCGCCGCAGGCGCGGGCACGCAGCCGCAACCGGCCTCATCCATGCCTGGCACCACCTGCTCTTCGCCCGGCCCGGGCTCGCCGGCATCATCGTCGCCGGGGTTGTCGTCGCCCTCCTCGTCAGGTACCTGGCCGTCGCCGTTGTTTCCGCCCGTCCCGCCGGTCGTATCCAGGCAGTCGGGGATCCCGTCGCCGTCCGAATCGGTCTCCGCGCCAAAGAAATCGCAGCCGCATGCGCCCGGCGCAGTCTTGTTCGGATTGAGCGGACAGCCATCGACCTCGTCGGCAACTCCGTCGTTATCGTCGTCCGGGTCGCAGGCGTCGCCCAGTCCGTCGCCATCGGTATCAAGCTGATCGGCGTTGGCGCTGGCGGGGCAGTTGTCACCGAAATCGGCGATACTGTCGCCGTCGGCATCCGGGATTTCAGCGGGTGAGAAGACCAACGCGGCCCCCTGGTCCTTGCCGGCCCCCAAGTCCGCGAGAGCCGCGCCGGCGAGCACAATCCCGCCGCTCAGCGAGACAGAGCCGCCGAAGAGGGTGTTGGTTCCGGGGAGGGTCGCAAAGACTTTCCTCTCCTGGTTCCAATTCGCGCCGCCGCCCCGGAAGACATACACCGTTCCCCGGGTGTTACCTTCGCCCTGAGCGCCAATGGCGATGGCATCACCCGCCAGGGCGACCGAATTACCGAAGGCATTACCGACGTTGGGATCGGTGGCGACAAAGGTCTTGACCAACGTCCAGGAATCAGGAGCCTGGAACTGATAGAGGTAAACCGCACCGGCATTGATGATCCCGGCTTCGTCGTGGTTGGGCGCGCCGACCGCGGCGAAATCACCATCCAGCGAGACGGATGTGCCCAGCGCGGCTCTGACTTCGTCAACCTGGATCTTGCCCTGCGGACTCCAAGTCGTGCCCGAACGGACGAACACGTACGCGGCACCCGACTGGGACGCGCCGGCGGTAGCGAACGGCGCTCCGACAATCACGCGTTCGCCGCTGATGGCGACGGCGGAGCCGAATTGATCACCGCCCGCACCATCGCCGGCCGTCAGCTTGGCCTGCTGGGACCAGGTTTCGCCGGAGCGAACGAACACATACGCCGCGCCCCGGCCGGAATTGGCGGCATCGTCCTCCTCGAACACCGCCCCGACCACGATGGTGTCGCCGTCAATGGCCACCGAGGATCCGAACCAGTCATCCGCGGCCGCATCGTCAGCCCGCAGGGGCGGACCTTGCTGCACCCAGTTCACACCATCGCGCACGTAGACATAGACCGCCCCACCGGCGTCCGCGAGACGTGCGCCCACCACGATGGTGTCGCCGTCAATAGCGACCGCGCCGCCGAACTGTGAACCGACACCGTCGGGCGGAACCAGTTTCGCCTGCTGGTTCCACGCTCCATCCTGGCGGACAAACACGTACGCTGCCCCGGAGAGATTCACCACCCCATTCGCCTGCGGCGAGCCGACGACGGCGGTGTCGCCACTGATCGCCACCGACATTCCGAACCAGGCCTCCGCTTGCGGATCAGTCGGTAATAATGTGGTCTGGCCCTGGGCCGCGATGGCCAGGGTGAGAGTCACCCCCAGGCAGCTCATCATTGTCCCATTTCGCACCAGATTTCTCCTTCTGTAAGATTCAACTTTCCCCTTGCAGCCTCCAGGCTTGCCGCGAGCCGAAAGATCGGCTATGGGTAAGTACGTTCGCGGCCCCAGAGAGGACTAAAACCATATGAGCATTATCGCAAATCGTGACACCCGTGTCATCTGTCAAGGCATTACCGGGAAGGCGGGGGCGTTTCATACGCGCCAGTGCCTCGATTATGGGACTAAAGTGGTCGGCGGCGTCAGTCCCGGCAAAGGCGGGACCACCAGCGAGCACGGCCTGCCGGTCTTTGAAAGCTGCGGCGAGGCGGTGAAGGCCACGGGGGCCAACGCCACCATGATCTTCGTGCCCGCCGGTTTTGCCGCCGATGCGGCCATGGAAGCCGCCGATGCGGGCATCGAGCTCATTGTGCTCATCACCGAAGGTATTCCGACGCTGGACATGGTCCGCCTGAGAAAATATCTCGACGATCACAGGGTCAAGCTCATCGGGCCCAACTGCCCCGGCATCATCACCCCGGGAGAATGCAAGATCGGAATCATGCCGGGCTACATTCACCGTCCCCCGCAACCCGGCTCAAAGAACGTGGGCATCATTTCGCGCAGCGGCACGCTGACGTACGAGGCCGTCTGGCAGTGCTCAACGCGCAACATTTCTCAGTCCACCTGCGTCGGTATCGGCGGCGACCCGGTGAAAGGGCTCAACTTCATCGATCTGCTGAAGCTCTTTGAGGCGGACCCGGACACCCATGCGATCGTCCTGATCGGCGAGATCGGCGGAACTGACGAGGAGCAGGCCGCCGCGTTCATCAAGGACCACGTGACCAAGCCGGTCGTAGCCTTCATCGCCGGACAGACCGCCCCGCCGGGCCGACGCATGGGTCATGCCGGAGCGATCATCTCCGGCGGCGAAGGCACGGCCGCCAGCAAAATCGCCGCCCTGGAAGCGGCCGGCATCCACGTGGCTCGCTCGCCGGCCGACATCGGTGAGACCGTGGCCAAAGTCATCGGCTGAGAATCGATCCCGGAAGGTCGTGTGTCACCGTTTTCGAGCCGTCTTGAACGGTACCCGACGGCATAGACCCCCCTCAACGACGGATCCGCCGCTCGTTCAGGGGACCTGCTTTGAGCCGTACCGACCTTCACTGGTCCGCCGGTACACTCGCCGGCGCGGTGGCAGGCGACTCGGGCTTTCTGAATAAATCCGGCCAGTCCCGGCTGATGCTGCCGCTGAAACGAATGTCTCTGCCGACCGCAAACCTCAACACCTCCGGGCGGTCCGGGGAGCCGTACTGGGCTTTCGCCGGCACCATGACGGTCAGCTCCTCGGCCGTCCTCCAGGCCGGCATGCTGGGCAGGTTGTCCGTCCCCTCCGAGGGGATCACCACATCCACCTGGCCGGTAGCCAGGGTGAGCACGGAGACGCCGCTTGAGGCGTCGGTGGCCACCAGTCTCCGGCCGTCGGGGCTCAATTCGAACTCTCCCAGACTCAGTCCTTCCAGATCGGCGGCGGCGGTGCGCGGCAAGATCCGGCTCACGGTCGGTTGTCGGTCCGGATCGATGACAAACAACCCGATCTGCTGGGGCATCTCCGCGGTGGTCACCGGCAGGCTGACCTCGCAAGTACTAAATAGAACTCTCCCGTCCACCAGACAGCGAACCTTCATCCGGCTCCAGAACATCAAGCCCACCAGGTCTTCCGGCTTGGGCAGCTCGGTCATGAGCCGGCCGGCGTCATCCACCACTTGGCGGCGCGTCAGTGACCCAAGCACAGGCGCCCCCCGGTCCTCCGTGGGCGGTGTCCGGGTGGTGCCATAGTAGAGAAATCTGCCATCGGGCGACCAGTCAGAGTACGCCGAGACGTGGTTGGCCACGATCACGGGAGGGCGGTTTTCCTGGGTGGCGAAGAGCAGCAGCCGGCCCAACGCAAGGCCATCATCCACATTGGAAGGTATCGAGACCGTGACGGCCACCGCTCTGCCGTCCGGCGATATGCGGAGGTCCAACAGGGTTTCCAACAGCGTGGCAATAACCCTGCCCGGCCTGGCCCCGTCCTCCGTCACCTCGTACGTCTGTAGCCGGCGGGGAACCAGCCTCAAGGCCTTCATTGTTTCCCAGTCGTCCCCGAACTTCTCCGGCAAGCCCTCGTTGCGATGGTCGCGCATGTAGAGAAACAGGGCCACAAGCTCGCCCCCGGTGAGCTGGTCTCTGAATGAGGGTTTGAAGTCCCGCCACCTGCCCTGGTAGGCAAACACTTCCGCGCGGAACTGCTCGGCCAGGGCAATCAGCTCCGACCTGCGCTGCTCGGGGATGAGGGGCAGGGCTTCCTCCCATGTCGCCAACCCGGGCGACTCCGCCTGCACGGCAATGAACTCCCGAGAATCGGGAAACCAGGCCACAAGCTCCACGTTGGTGGCGACCGGCTCGGAAAGCCTTCCCTGCGGATCGCACAGATAGAGGCCTTCCGTGCCGATGACCGCGCCATGCCGGCCATCGGGCGACCAGAACAGTCGCCGCGGCACACACCCCAGGAACACCGTGACCATCACTGCCAAAACCAACCACGCCCACCCGCGTTTCATGTCGCATCTCCCAATCGAGGCATGGACAGCGGCGAATCCCAGATCACGCGCGTGCCGCGCTCCGGCCGACGCTGCCGGACCTGTTCCCGTAAACGGTTGGCCGACCAGAAGCCGGACTCCGGAGACGGGGCGGCAACCGGGGGCAGAGGAGCCGGGGCAGAGTTCTCGACGAGCTGAAGGGGTTCGATGTGTGGCGCGTGTGGCGAGGCCTCAGAGTTCCAGAGCGCATGAAGCCCGATGCCCAGCAGGACACAGGCGGCCAGACTGGCCGCTTTCCCAGCCATTCTCCACATGGACCAGGACCGGCCCGCCCGCCGAACGATCTCAGCCGCCGGAAACGAGGGAACCGGTATCGCCGGTCCGGCGGTCAGGGTGTTCCTTGCAGCGGCCACGGTCAATTCGATCTCCTCGCCGAGGGTTCGGGCGGCCGGGTGCTCGGCCAGCCAGGCAGCCAGCAGGGCCTCGGTATCCGGCGAAAGCTGGCCCAAAGCCCGATCCATCAAGAGCCGCTCCAGCGTTGTGGAATCCATCACCATCACTCCTGATTAAACAACTCTCGCAGGCTACGGACGGCCGTATGCAGCCGCGAGCGGACGGTACCCACGGGAATATCCAGCACCACAGCGATTTCCTCGTACGTCAGGCCCTCGCCCAGGCGAAGCTGGAGGGCGTCGCGCTGCTTTTCGGGCAGGGCCGCGATGGCTTCGCGCATGCGCTCCAGTCGGGCGTCCGGCTCATTGTCGGCCGGGGCGGCCAACTGCCCGTCCAGGGGCAGCATCTCCCGGCGGCGTTGCCGGGCATTGAGCCCCAGGTGCCGGGCGATGGCGAAGAGCCAGGCCCTGGGTGAGGCGGCCGCCTCGAGCCGGTCCAGCCCCTTGAGAGCCTGCACGAACGTCTCCTGGAGCAGGTCTTCGGCCTCGTCCCGCCGTCCCGTCAGCCGGTACAGATAGCGCAACAGCATCGGGGCGTGTTCGGCATACAAGGCCCGCAGGCGATCCAGGGAAGACTCCATTCGGCCCTCGCAGCACGTCGAGAAAGCGCTGGTTGCTTATTGGGTCACACGGGTCAGAGTAAAAGTTCATCAAGCGAAATGAAAGGCCTATGTCGAGATGCCTGCTTGACTGCAGGCATATGCAATCATAAAATGTAGGCATGAGAGCGGATGATCGCCAATACACGCTGCGGGGCATTCCTCCGGCCCTTGACAGGGCTCTTCGCGAGAGGGCCAAGCGCGAGGGTAAGAGCCTCAATCAAGTCGCCCGTGAGGCCTTGAAACGCGGTCTGGGGTTGCCGGAGCAGCAGCAGATCTCCCACGATCTCGACCACTTGATCGGAACCTGGCAGGAAGACCCGGCCTTCGATGAAATCATCGCGGCACAGGACATGGTGGACCCTGAAGCATGGCCCTGAGAATCGCCATCGATGTCAATCGTTACGTGGACTTCGTTCGCGGCGTCGATGAAGCGGTGGCCTGCTTTCGCCGGGCGCGGGAGATTTTCGTGCCCTTCATTGTATTGGCGGAGCTGAGGGCCGGCTTTCGCGGCGGCCGGCGGACCACGGCCAACGAAGCCGTCCTTTCACGGTTCCTGCAGTCTGACCGCGTGACCGTCCTATTGCCCGACGAACAGACCACCCACGTCTACGCGGACGTATACACGCAACTCCGCCGCGCCGGCACGCCCATCCCCACCAACGACCTGTGGATCGCCGCCCTGGTCATCCAACACGGCCTGGCGCTGTTTACCCGAGACCTCCATTTCGATCATCTGCCTCAGATCCCAAGGGCCTGAGCAAAGTCCCGAAGGCCGCCTCTCACATCGACACGATAACCGTTGCGGCTTTAGCCGACGCTACCTGTTTCAACGCCCCTTGCCCCCAAATGAAGAACGCAGATCACACGGCTTCTGCGTAATCTGCGCGCCCCTGTTTTCGCTGTTGGTTTATCAGCAGGTCCCCGATGTCCTGAATCTTCGCGCTTTCGGAGTACCCCGCCTCTGAAGAGGTGAGCGCCCCTGCACGAAGGCGGGCAGGATGCCCGCCGCCCGTCACTTCACCAGCAACTTGGCCTTGTTCACGATGTCCGCAGTGGACAGGCCGCACAGAGCCAGCACGTCCGCCGCGCTCTTGCCGGACTTGGGCATGCGGGCCACGGTCATCATGTGCACGCGGACGTCGCCGGTCAGCGCGGCCGCCTCGGCCAAGGCGCTGCCCACGCCGCCGACGAGGTTGTCCTCGACGGTCAGGATCACGCCGCCGGTCTTCTTTGCGGCCGCCAGGATCGGGGCCGTGTCCAGCGGCAGACAGTAGGCGTCAAACACGTTGCACTTAACGCCGGCCTTCTCCAGCTCGCGGGCGGCCTTGAGCGTCTCGGTGACCATATAGCCGCTGGAGACCAGCGTCAGGGCATCGCCCTCCATCAACTGGGCCGAGCCGCCCAGGCGGAAGGTGGCGTCCTGCGGATAGAGCAGGGCCACGTCCGGGCGATGCGTGCGGACGTAGCAGAGATTCGCGGTATTGGCGGCCAGTTCGGTCAGGCGGTAGGCCGCGACGGCATCGGCCGGGTGGAACAGATGCGCGATGGGCCGGCCGAAACCGTCATCCACGCTGCCGTAGGCTCGGAAATACGCCATATCCGGCAGGCTCATCTGGCTGGGACCGTCAGCGCCCAGCGACACGCCGGAGTGCGAGCCGACGAGGTTGACATTGGCCCGGGTAATGGCGGCCATCTCGATCTGGTCGTAGGCGCGGGCCAGGAACTTCGCAAAGGAGCTCGCGAAGGGGATCATGCCGCCGGCGGCCAGCCCCGCGGCCACGGAAACCATGTTCTGCTCAGCGATCTTGCACTCGAAGAAGCGGTCCGGGAAGGCCTTGGCGAACATATTGGCAAAGGTGGAGTTGCTCACGTCGCCATCCACCGCGACGATGCGCTCATCGGCATGACCGAGGGCCAGCAGGGCCGCGCCATAGGCCCGGCGGGTGGAGAGCTTGTTCTTGGCCACGGCCTCGGTGAGCTTCGCGCGTTCCATGGCTTCGGCGAAGGGCGCGATGGCGATCTTCTTGTCCGGGCCGGGCAGAGCCGGGGCCTTGACCGGCTGCGGCGGGCGCGGAACCTCGTTGCTGGTAACGCGGATATTGAGCTCTCTGGCGACCTTATCGAGACTCTCCTCGGCGGCAGCCAAGTCCTTCTCCGCCAATGGCTTACCGTGATTGCTCTTGTCCTTGAGCGAATCCACGCCCCAGCCTTTCACGGTCTTGGCGACGATGGCGACCGGCTTGTCGCCCGTGCCCACCTTGGCCAACGCCGCGGTGATGGCTTCGATGTTATGGCCATCGATGACCTCGACCTGGAAGCCGAAGGCGGCCAGCTTGGCGGCCAGCTTCTCAGCCGATTGCTGCTGGGAGACGTAGTCGGCCTGGCCCTGGCCGTTGCAGTTGAAGATCGTGCCCACGTGGGTGAGCTTGTGATCCATGATGAAGTCAAGAGCTTCCCAGACCTGGCCCTCGCGGGATTCGCCGTCGCCGATGATGACGTAAATCCGCTTGTCGATCTTGTTGCACCGCGCGGCCAGGGCCAGGCCCGCGCCGACGGACAGCCCCTGGCCCAGCGAGCCGGTGGCGGCATCGAAGAACGGGAAGCCTTCGGCCGGGTTGGGATGGCCGTCAAGGACACTGTCGATCTCGCGCAAGGTCTTGAGGTCTTCGACCTTAAGCGAGCGCTTTTCAGCCGGGCTCTTGCCTACCACCCCGTTCAGGTCGGCGTAGACGGCGTAGACGATGGGGACCGCGTGCCCCTCGCTGAGCACCAGGCGGTCGTTGCCGGGGTTCCAGGGGTCCGCCGGGTCCCAGCGCATCTGCTGATACATCAAGGTGGAGACCAGGTGAGCCAGCGAGGTAGCGCTGGACGGGTGGCCGGAGCCAGCCGCAGTGGTCATACGAACGGCGTTCTTGGCTGCCTCAATGACGCGGGATTCGATTGCGGAACTCATTTCACCATCCGGAAACAGTAGGACTTCAAACACGAGCCCCACCCGGGCTCGAATGAGGGAGGGTAGCGGGGATTGGGATACCAATCAAGCCGAATGCAACGGGCTGCGGCAGGCAGGACGCCCACGCTTCGCTGGGCGGCCAAGACGCCCGCTTTTTCTTGAGGCGGGCAAGACAGCCCCCCTCCCGAAGGTCGCGGCAATGAGTCCCGACTCGTGAGTCGGGTTCGGCGGAAGGCGTCGTGAGTGGCGAGGTCGGACGACCAACCGCCAGCGAGGGCACCGGCAGCACGGACCGGCTCTCAGGCAGCGTCGACCGCGGCATAAACCTTGCCGTGTCTCTTGAGCCACTCCACATCCCCTGCCCTGGCATGCACCTCGATCTGGCGCAGAAGCTCCACAACGTGCGGCTCATAGCAGGGCTCGGTTGGGTCGGCGTCGGGGATGACCGCCTCAACCTCGACAGCAACGACGAACTGGTCTGTCCTGACGAGCCGGGTACGCTTGACTCTTTTTCCAGGCAGTTGCATGGGAACTCACGCATCAAAAAAGTGCACGGTCACCAATTTGGCCACATCTGCAGACGCCAAGTGCGACCAGACCGCTTTGATCTCGGTACCGTCCGCCAGTAATTGGCGAACCTCAACCGCCGGGTTCGGCACGGCATCCGGCCTCTCGGCCAATAGCTGACCATACGCGATGCCATCAATGACCTGCCACTCAAGCCCGCCACGCTCATCCAATCGCTCCACAGCGTGTTGGCCAACGACGTAGCGGCCTTCGAGCACTAACCCGCGGATTTTCTCAAACAGGCGGCCCACCGGCGTTATCCTCTTCCGCGTCATCGTGCGGAGCGAGCATACCACCCCATTATAACCCTGAGGTGATCTGAAAGAATAACCAGCTTCACATGCTACCTATAGCACTGATCCCTACTTTTTGCCTGCGCTTCCCTGTTTGCCGGCCGGCTTGGGGCTGGCTTCGTCCGTCACCGGCCAGTACACGTAATCACCCTCGCTCGATTGCTTGCCCTGACGGCCGCCGTCGTCTTTCAGGTTCGCCCCCACGCTGTAGAGCACAAAGTCTTTGCCGCTCGGGCGGTAGACAAAATCCTTTCCGCTGAAGGGATCGATCCGGAGTTGAGCAAGACCAGAGGCCTTCAGCTCACCCAATGACTTGGGAAATGAGCCGATCCGGCGCTGGTGATCAAACAGATACAGTACCAGGTACGCGCCCCGGCGACTGGCCTGCACACGTTCCTCAAGTTCCCGCGCACGTGTCAGCGATGAAAGGAGGGCGACAGTCAAAGGTTTTTTCGACGCGGCGAGGATTTGCTGAAGCTCTTCAGCTTCCCTTGCGGCCTGGGGATAGGGAACGCCCACCCACTCATGGAGTTGGTCATGATAGTCGTTGATCTCTTGAAGCGTGGCCTGGTAGCCGATCTTCTGCAGCGTTGCCGTTCCTTAATATCAAACTGCGAGATGTTGGCGTGGATCCGATGTGTACCACCGCCGCCAGGAACCAGGAGGCGCTGGACAGCGCCGACGGGAACAAAGACGCGCTGAACGTAGTCCCAGGCTGTAATGCGCTCTATCTCGTAGACTTTCTGCAAAGCCGGCCATGGTCGATCTGTCTTGCGCAACACGACCAGCAACTCGCCCGCGGTTTTCGACGGTTCATCCGAGTGTCGCAGGGCGTGCCGCAGGGATTTGTAAGAGCTGTCAGCCATCCCCAGGGCAACCAATCGGTGCATGAGTGAGGGCCCCGACGCCAGATGACGGGATGTCCGCAAGAGCAGGCCCGCATTGGCGGGCAAGGTCTTGTGATCACCGCCCCCCCACTTCCGGAAGCCATCAGCCAACAGCCCTTTGGCCAGGTGTCGCATTGGCGACAGTTCAGGAAGCGTAACAGCTATGAGCACCTTCTCGAACCGCGGGTCAGTCTCTTCGCCTTCGGATGGGGCCACGTTATGCGAGAAGAAGCATTGCTCCATGGCCGCGGCTTGTTTGAAGAGTTCCATCTGTTTGCGGTGGGCCTGGAGCCATTTTTCGACATCCGGCCGGTCAGCCCAGGGCTGAGTCAGCATCGGCTCCCATTCGCCCTCGAACGGTGTGGTCGTGCTCGCCGCGCGGCGATACACGTCAGCGGCGTTCTCCTGGATACCGCTGCCCAAAGTGCGGTTAATCCATTCGATGTAATCCACCGGTTTGTCGGGGTTGGGCTGGGGCGGTTTGAGCTCCTGCGCCGGGACGCGGGTCACAAGGGTCAGCGAGAATACCACAAGACTATAAGTGAGCCCTCTGCACATGAACCTCGGATGCTGCGCCAACATGTGATCACCCCTTCTCAATATGTACCCCCACTCTCCAAGGCATGAGACCGACGGCCGCCTTGCTCTGAGAACAAGACGACCCCGCCAACGCGCAAGAATACAACTTATACTTGCACAAATCCAGCGTTCATACACCGAACTTCAACGCGCACATGTAGGCCCGACTGAGGCCGGGCGGATCGGTGCAAACAGAGAAAGAGAGTGAAGGGCCTGTTTTGGAGCCTCTGTAGACGGAACGCCCCAACTCCAGGTGACATCAGCGCGATGAGACCGCCTTGCGCGCTCGCAGCTCCCTCGCCACTTTGTGCCAGTAAGGCAGCGTCGCGGCTTTGCGGTGACCGGTCAGCCCGCCGTTGTGTACGCGGGCCAGGGTCTGGTAGTCGCGCCGGGCGAGGGCCTGGGGACAATAGCGCTTCCAGTAGGCGATCATCACCCGCTCCGCATAGCGGTGGTCGCGGACTTGGTGGTACTTGCCGGGCACGCCGGAATCCTTCCAGTAGGCCCACTGGATCTGATAGGGGCCGATACTCCGGCCGCCATCGCCTACGGCATCCGGATTCCCCCCGGATTCCACCTCGCGAATGGCATCAAAAAGCGGGCGAAGATTGGCTTGAGCGGATGAAACCAGTACCAACGTTGCCAGGATGGTCCAGCATTTCATGTCCTGTCTCCTTCCTTGTACCAGGTTCAGAAATGCCCACGTGCCATCTCATTCTTAGAACGCCTTGTCGCAGAGGTCATCCAGTAAAGAAGAATTAATGATGGTGAGACCTGATCCCGGCACATCGGCCGGTCAGGCAGTCTGGGGACATGGATTCAGCGCGTCCGGCAAAGCCAACGGCAGAGTCGCGCCGATCGCGCGGCTACGGCGATTCAGGCCGGGTGGTTGATCGGCCGGCTGTTACTGGCCGGGGAGTCGGCCAATGGGTGTGGACACAGTGCTAGGGGGCACTGCGTTGGGGGGCCTGATGCCCGTGGGCGCGGAAGTATCGCCGTGATGCTCGGATCCGGAAGATTTACCGCCCTGCGGCGGGCTGCGTCGCCGGGGCCAGCACCGGGCGGGACGGGTAAGCGAGAATGACATCCGCCACGCTCGTTCCCGGCGGGTTCAACGCGCCCAATGCCTGGCTGGCCGCCGTCCTCAGGACCAGGTCCGGCAAGGACAGCGCCTGGCGGACCAGCACTTCCAGTATGGCCGGCTCCAGGCACGAGCCGAAATGCCGCCCTGAGTCGGCCAGGGCCGCAAACGCGGCCATTCGCAGGGATGGACTCGCCTCGAGGTTGAGCGCCACCGCGGCGATCGCCCGCTGGGCGGCCTGGGAATCCAACAGGGCCAGCACCCGCAGGCTGGCGATGCGCAGCTCCTCGGACGGATGACTCAAAGCCTTTATCAGCGGTTGCTCGGCAATGCCCAGGTCAAACACGCCCGAATTGTGCGCGGCCATGCCCCGCAACGTGGCCGCGGCGTCCAAGGCCAGCGCCAGGCTGACCTCGGGAGTGAAGGGCACATGCCCATATTTCGCCGCCGTCCGCGGGAACTGCCGGGCCAGCGCATCTACCAGCTTGCCCCAGTCAGCGCCGTTGCCATTTTCGACAAACACGACGCCGGCCTTCGGGCTCACACCGGCCAGCCGGTCGGCCACCAGGTTGTCGGCCTGCTTGACGTAGACCAGCACCGGCGTAAGCGAGAACCGCTCGTGGCCGGTCAGGGCCCGCGCCGCCTCAATAACGTTGGGAGCCTTGAGATCGCTGGCCAGGAGGATGGCGTCCACGTGCGGCAGCTCGCGTTCCGCCTGGGTGAGAGCCTCATCCAGCCGAGCCGCGGCAACGACCGTCGCGTCCCGCTGGGCCAGCGCGGTGGCCAGCGCGTCGCGGGCCGCCGCGTCTCCATCCACCAGCACAAAGTGCTGTTTGCCGGTCAGAGCCAGCGCCCCGGCCAGTACCCGCACCACGTCATCCGCGCCGCGGAACGTCTCGGGCGGCATGGACTTGCCGACCGCCAGGGCCGCCTTGATGCGAACCAGCAGATCGGGGAACTGCAGGGCCTCCACCAGGCTCGTCGACTCCGGGCCGGTCATGGTGGTCATGGCCGCCGGACCTGCGGTGACGGCCAGGGCCGCAATGGAGCCCAGGGCCACATCGCGATCACGGTCGCGAACACCCCGGCTCAGGACCAGCCGGCACACGTCCGGACCGGCGCTGCGGGCGAAGTAGATGCTTCGCGGGAAGTCCGGCAGGCGGGTCAGGTCTTCGGTCTGGGCCGGCTCGTCGCTCTGGACGTTCAGCCCCAGCCGGGCCTCGCGCCGGAAGTTGGCCGCCACCCACAGGGCGGACACCGCCGGCTGTTCCTTGGCCAGCTCCAGCGAGGCCTCGCAGCAGCGCATGCACATCACCGGGTTGTAGATGTCCCGGGGCACCTCCACCCGTACCAGACTCTTGCCGCCGGGGAACCACACATTCACCTTGGGCTCGCGCGGATCGGGGCTGATCGACTCCACGCCCGCGTAATACTGCTCGGCCAGGCCGAAGAACAGCGCGCTGGGGGACGCTTCCGCCAATCCCCGCAGACGAGGATCGTTGGCCACGATCTGCCCGATGGCCTCGGTAGCCGCCTCGCGCACGGCCTGGTTCTCGCCGTCCCGGACCGCCAGCCGCCTCAGGTAGGCCAGGGCCTGCGGATAACCGATCCGCCCCAGGGCCTGGGCCGCAAACCGCTGGATGACATCGTTATCCACGGAGAGGGCCTGCACCAGCGGATTGACCGCCGGCCGGCCGAGCTTCGGCAACGTGCGAACGATGAAGGGGTGGAGCCGGGCCCGCGCCGGATCGACCAGCGCTTCCAGCATCCAGGGCACGGCGTACTCGCCGGATTCCGTCAGCCGGTCGAGCGCGAAAGCCTGCTGGTTGGGCGCGCCGGCCAGGCGTTCGAGGTTCTCCTTGATCCGGGCCGGATCCATCCGCGCACGGCGGTGTGACTCGTAAATGATGTCCAGAATCTTCCGGCTCTCATCACCCACCTGCGGGTTGTTGATCAGCAGCAGCAGGGTGTCCAGGCTGTTCTCATACTTTTCCGACAGCTCCAGCATCTGCTGCGCGCCGCCCTCGGACAGCGGGTTAAGATCCGGATGCTGCAGCAGCGAGCGGGCGATGCCTTCGGCCATGTCGAAGCGGCCGATCACCGAGAAGTGCAGGAAGCTCGAAAAGTCCTGCTCCAGCCGCTCAAAGTCGCCCGCCTGCGGAGGGGGAGCCGTTTGCTGCCCGGCGGCTTCGTCGGCGGTGGCTTCCGTCTCCGCATCCGTAGGTGCGGCCGGATCCGCCGCGGGCTGCTCCGCGGCCATCTCGACTGCGGGAGTCTCCTCTGCGGGGGCCTCTTCCGCAGGGGCTACTGTCGCATCCTCCACGGGAGCTTCCGCCACCGGCTGGTTTTGTGCGAAACCCGCACGGTTGATCAGCAGCACCACCAGCGCACCGATGGCCACTTTGCCTGCCATCGCCGAGAAGTCGTTTCCCAGCCACCAGCGCCCCATTGTGACCTCCGATCGGGGAAATCGTCGCCGGAAGCAAACATCCCGGCGGTCCTCTATGGGCATGAAAATCAACGCGTTGCGAAGATTACAGGACAAAGTGCCGGCCGTCAACGCGGCAGTGCCAGGATGTGCACGACAGTTTTGCAGAGAGGTGCAGAACCAGTTGTGGGCGGGTCCTATCCCCCTTCAGACGCCGCCGGCCGGCTCCGCCCGGACCGGGTATATGCCCTGGGTATTACTCGGCCTCACTCCTTGCCCCCTCCCGGCCGGGTTGAGCCTGTCACTTTGCGGGAGTGCCCCGGCCCAAGCGACAGTGCCGGGGGACGACAAACGGACTCGGTTGGCACCGCTGCTCCGGGGGCCAGAGGCGGTCGGAAGGGGTAGCAGTAGGTTGCACAAGTTTCTATATTCAATTAATTTATGCACTATAACGTGAAGACCGGTGGTTCCATCGGGCAATGGCGATTCGTGGTCATCCCTGCCCCTGACCGGGTATTTCTCAGCCCCCGTTGCCAGGATGGCATATCGTCGTCATTGTCTTCATGGCATACCCCCGACATTGACTTTCGCGCTCGCGCGACTATGACAATTTGGTAATGGCAGTGAACCACCAGGGCTAAAGCGAGTGGCACCAAAGGGAGACCAGGGCATTGTCACGCAGGTTATCCCTGCGAGGGCAATAAGAGGACATCCAATTCTGCAACCTTAAGCCCAGGCGTAAATGGTGTGCTCCTTTTTTCGTACATAAGAAGTCCTCTGTACGGGGACTTCCGTGCAAATCCGCAGAAGCCGCCTCGGAAGGCACGTCGCGTGGTGTCTTCGCAGTGGCAAACGACAGAGGCAAGCCGCTTCCGGGTGGTCCGGATGGTCTTCAAGAGTTCGCTGCAGAAGCAGTTACGCAGGAAGGGTGGCCCAGATGCCGCGCGTCAGCATTGGTATGCCGGTGTACAACGGCGAGCGATTCCTCGCGGAAGCGATTGAGTCGATTCTCGCTCAGACTTTCACCGACTTCGAGCTGATCATATCCGACAACGGCTCGACGGACAGCACCCCCGCGATTTGCGAGCGGTATGCCCGGCTTGATTCCCGCATCCGGTACTATCGCAACGAGGTGAATTTGGGCGCGGCCCCGAACTTCAATCGGGCGTTTCATCTGGCACAGGGAGAATACTTCAAATGGGCCGCTCACGATGACATCTGTTTGCCACAGTATCTTGAGCGCTGCGTCGAAACGCTGGATGCCGATGCTCAAGCCGTGCTGTGTTACCCGCGCACCTGGGGTATCAACGCGGATGGCACCCGTGATGAGCAGTTCACAGCCAGGTTGGATACCTCCAGCTTACGGGTGGAGTCGCCGCGACCTCATCTTCGGTTCTCTGACATGATCCATCGGTACCACCTCTGTCACCAGGTCTTCGGCCTGTTTCGCCGACAGGTTCTGGCCCGCACTCCACTGATCCAGCCATACACGGGATCAGACCGTGTGTTGCTGGCGGTTGTCGCGCTCTATGGGACGCTGCGAGAGTATCCCGAGTATCTGTTTTTGAATCGCAATCACGACCGTCGTTCCGTATCGCGGCCGCGCAGGGAACGTGCCCAGTGGTTTGACACCCGGCGAAGTCGCGTGGACATGTATACTTGGCGAACCCTTTATGAATATTGTCGTGGCGTCATGCAGGCGCCGCTTTCCGCCTGCGAACGGGGACGATGCCTGATGAGCGTCGCCTGGCTGGCCGTCAAATCGCTCCGAACCCTCGCCAGCGAAATTAAATGGTATGTCAGCGAGCATATGCGTCCGCAGAAACCCGCTGCCGGATCGTCAGGAACCGACCAGGCCACCCACGAAGCCCAGGCGGCCGTGAAGCCGGATGATGCCACGGTGACACAGGCCTCAAGCCGTTGATCCGCCTCCGATCCGGGTATTGTGAAAATGGTCCCCCGGCCGTTCCGAATGTGGGATTTGAAACAGACACGGCTGCCGCCGCATCAGGCTGATGCTCACGACAGCAGCTCTTCGACATGCACCTGCACGCTGTCGGCCAATGCCTCCAGCTCGTAGCCTCCCTCCAGCACGCTGACCAGTCGGCCGTTACACTGCGACTCGGCCAGAG
The DNA here is from genome assembly GCA_012719955.1 of Phycisphaerae bacterium. Classification (GTDB taxonomy): domain Bacteria; phylum Planctomycetota; class Phycisphaerae; order UBA1845; family PWPN01; genus JAAXZI01. The sequence continues at coordinate 47,605 of JAAXZI010000257.1, forward strand.
CTCTTGTTTGCCGGGTCATCCACCGGAACCCCTCGGTGCTCACCTCGAGATTGGCCAGCGGATCGGCGGCATGGGCGTCGAAGCCGGCCGAGATCAGGATGAACTCGGGGCGAAAGTTGGCCACGGCCGGCAAGATCTGCTCTTCGAAGGCTTGGCGGAACGCCTCGTCACCGCTGCCCGGGCGCAGGGGCACATTCAAGGTCGTGCCCACCCCCGGGCCATGCCCCTTCTCCCAGATATAGCCCGTGCCCGGGTAGAGGGTGTCCGGATGTTGATGGATGCTGCAGAAAAAGACGTCCGGATCGGCCTCGAAGTGATGCTGAGTGCCGTTGCCGTGGTGGACGTCCCAGTCCACGATCGCGATGCGCTTGAGCCCGTGATCGATCCGCAACCGCTCGGCGGCGATGGCAACGTTATTGAAGAAGCAGAACCCCATGGCCCGGTTGCGCTCGGCGTGATGGCCGGGAGGCCGGCAGGCGACGAACGCATTTCGTACCACCCCCGCCATCACCGCCTCTACCGCCACCACCGTACCCCCGACGGCCAGTTGGGCAATCTCGAAGCTGGCCGGGCAGATGGGGCAGTCCGCCGTGTCGATCAACGCCAATCCCGCCGCGCAGGCCTGGCGGAAGCGTTCAACGTAGGCCGCATCGTGGACCGTCTCGATTTCCTCGGGGCTCGCGGGGCGCGCCTCCAGGCAGGACATGCGCGCAGCCAAACCCGACCCGGCAAATCGCTCCTCAATGGCGCGCAGACGAGCTGCTCGCTCCGGGTGGTGCGATCCCGTGTCATGCTCCAGGTAGCGGCGTGAAAAGACCAGACCTGTTTTCGGCATGCACTACGATAGGACCTGACCCCTCGAACCGGCAAGGCTCGACGGGCGCCCTGTTCCCTGCGTCCGGCTCACAACGATCAGTTTTGCATCGGCTTGACTTGCGTGGCCTTGAGACCCCTGTCGCTCATAATGAACTCGAATTCCACAGGCTGGCCTTCAGCCAGGGTTCTCATGCCTTCCATACGGATCACGCTGTAGTGCACGAACACATCCGGGCCGCCCTCATCCGACTGGATGAAGCCAAAGCCCTTCTGATCATTGAACCACTTGACCTTCCCCGTCGGCATATAACTTCTCCATAGGGGCATGCCCTCAAAAACCGGCGATATGCACACAATCACGCGCCGGCCAGCTAACCCACGCCCCAAGGTCATCAGCGACCTCTGCCCAAAGACCCGCGCCCCCCATGACTCACTTTCGGGGTATAGGCCTTTTAATACTGTGCACACTTCCGGTCCAAATGTCAAAGTTTTTTGGGGAACACACACCCCCTGCTGACGAATTGCCGTCTATTGCGCCTTCGCGCCCCTCTATCGGGTCCGGGTCCGCCGGTCGCGGGCATCGCGGGTCGGAGCCACTTTCAACACCAATTGCCCGTGGGCGCTGAGAGCCGGGGCCCTTTTCCCGTTCCGTCGTTCCACGCGGCCTTTCGCGAGAACTGGCGGCACGGCAGGAACGGCTGGCGGAGCGAAAACGGTCGGTACAGCAGGAACGACCCGCACCCGACTTTCGCCGGGGACCCGGCCCGGCCGCTGCAAGTTAAAAACCGCTCTCATTCGTGGAGGTATTTAATCTGCCAGGGGTCGCCCGTCTGCTTCTGCCAGTCTTTGAGCTGTGCGTGCAGCCGCTCCAGCGTTTCCCGGTGAGCGGGTTCATCGGCGAGGTTGTTGACCTCATCGGGATCAGCCCGCAGGTCGTACAGCTCCTCCCGCGGGCGATGCAGGAACGCGTCGATGCTGCGCCGGCTGCAACTCGCCACGGCCGCGAAGGCGTGTGTAAAGCGCGTTCCCTCCGCGCCAGACGGTCCATGGCCGGCGTCTTGATGACCGGATGCCCATGGCAGCCCGCATCGAGCCCGTGATCGTCGCCGATCATGACCACGACGTTACGCGGCGCGGCAGATGCTGAAGCGGAACAGCACAACAGGAAGCACGCAATGTGGCCCTGAATGGGAACCTCAGAACCCGATCATGACGTCACTTGGCCTGAATACCGAATGCCGCACTATCGTCTCGCAAATCTCGAAGAGCTCGATCCACCATGCGGCAGATCTGCTGGTCCACATGTGCCGGATTGAAGGACTCGCGCATCCGGTCCATTGAGGCATCGCCACTGGCATCAAATCGCCCCATCATCGCGCGCATCCCGAGTTTCGTGATGCAGTCTGGTTCATCTTTTCATCAGCGGGGTGAGCGCATACTTCACCCGCTCCGCCAGCGTCATCTGCTTGTAGTCCGCGAACTCCCCTGCATCAAGGTATACCCCAGAGCAGACCGAACACATCTCGTAATGGATATGTGGCTGCTCGGGGAACACCATGCTGATCATGCGCGTCTTGCACTTCGGGCACATTACGTTCCGCGCCGCGTCCTGCTGTTTACCTCGAGCCGGATCGCCGGTATCGACCTCCTCGGCGCCACGCACGCTCTTGAGGTGCTCGTGCTCGCGCAGGTCAAACCACAGCCCTGAGCAGCCGGTGCAGCGATCCACCTGCATCGACTCCACAGTCACAGATTCCATCAAAGCACTACATTTCGGACAGTTCATGTGATTCACTCCTGCTCAGGCGCGCTTTCCCGAGTGCTCCGCGCCGGGCTGCCTCTCGCTGCCATTCTCCGCTGGGCACAGGAAGTCTACAATGCTTGTAGAAATTCACCAGGGGACCTGACAGCGGAGGCATTATACAATGAGTGTGTGTCCAACCCCCGGCCGCTTTGAGGTTCACGCCCATATTCTTCCGGGCGTGGATGACGGCTGTCCCTCCCTTGATGAATCCCTGACCTGTGCGCGCCACCTCGTGGATTGCGGCTATCGCATGCTGTTCTGCACGCCCCATATCTGGCCGGGCTATCCGGAGAATACCTGGAAGAACATTGTTCGCTGGACCAAAGACCTCCAGGCCAAGTTCACCGCCGGCGGCCTGCCCCTCCAGCTTTTCCCCGGCGGCGAGATTAACCTGCCCGGCATGTGGCCGACGCTGTCGCACTGGGACCGGGCCGACGTTCCCACCTACGGCGTGGACGGCCGGTACGTGCTGATCGATTTCTGGGCCGAGACGCTCCCGCCGGAGTTTGAACCCGGCGTGCGTCACCTGCAGTCGCTGGGCCTGACGGTCATCCTGGCCCACCCCGAGCGGATCGAGGCCTTTCATAACGACCCCGTACTGATCGGCCGGGTCGCCGAGATGGGCGTTCTGTTTCAGGGCAACCTGCAATGCTTCCGCGACCCGCCCGATTCGCCGACCCGAATGGCCGTCGAGCGGTTTTCGAAAGAGGGTCGCTATTTCCTGCTGGCCACGGACCTGCACCGGCTGGACACGCTCCACCCGCGTCTGGAGGGCTTGCGCGCCGCCATCGACCTGCTCGGTTACGAACTCTTCGACGAACTGACCATCCACAACCCCTGGAAGCTCCTGCCCGACATCAACAGCGGCCAGCAACCCCGCGATGCGGTTTCCAGCGACGAGTTCTCCGGCACGCCCGGCTGAAGCCGGAGTGAGTCTGAGGCTGGAGATGTGTTGGTCGCTCAGGTAATCGCTGGGGGGCCCACCTCTTCCAGAGGTGGGCCACCCGCTGCTCGCCATTACCCGGTTAGAGAATCAAACGTCATAAAGCCGGCCACCCGGCCCGCTATTACCCGGTCAGAGAATCAAACATCATCAGAGGTGAGGGCGCGAAGATTCAAACGGTCTGGAGCGCAGCGAGCAACAACCGGGCAGGAACCTGCCCAGGTTTGCGACGGGAACCATGCAACACGCGGCATCCCTGCCGGGCGCGGATGACCAGGGAAACAAAAACGGCCGGCACAAAGGCCGGCCGCTGCATCAGCGCTTCACAATAACCGTACCCGAGTCTCGGGCATTACTGCGCCGAAACCACCTGCCGGGCCGGCTGCATGGTTCTGTTGCTCTTCTCCAGCACGTTGATCAGGGCCGCAATCACTTCGCCGCGCGTCTGGGCCAACTGCTGGACTTCGGCCGGAATCGTCTTGCCCTTCTCGGCGTGCTTGGCAGCCGCGGCCAGCGCCTGGGCGTTCAGAGTGGCCGCGTCGTTCAACAAGGCCGCGATCGTCTCCAGCGTCTCCGGCATGCGCGACCCTAATGGGCAGCCAGATGCGGCCGCGCTCGCGGCCTTCTCGGCCGCCTCGCGATCGGCGTTCTCCATGCTCGCCAGCCGGATGCCGGCCCCCTGCCACCGGGCCAGCAGCTCGCCGCTTTCCGCGATGACCGCCTGCCCCTGAGCGGTCAGCTTCTTGGCGCACTCGGCCTTGTCCGCGCAGGCTTTGTCGCATTGCTTCTCGCCCGTGGCGGCCGTCAGCGCGGCCTCGGCTTTCGCACCGCAACCGCTTGCCCCACTCGCCTTACTGCACTGCTTCTCGCCGGCCGCAGCAGTCAGGGCCGCTTCCGTTTTCGCACCGCAGCCAGCGGCCTCGGCAGCCTTGGCAGTCTTGGCACACTGCCTGGCCTCCTCTTTCTCGCCCGTGGCGGCCGTCAGCGTGGCCTCGGTTTTCGCCCCGCAACCGCCCTTCTGCCCTTCGGCCGACACGGCGGCCTTCTCCGAGCATCCGCCTGACTTGCCCTTCCCGGAGCAACCTTCTTTGCCACCCGCCTGGTAGGCCACCAGCATCAATTCATGGGCCTTGGCCGTCAGGGCCACCGACTGCTGCAGCTTTTTGTGGGCGGAGGCCATCGCCGCCTTCTTCGCACATCCCTGCGGCTCGGCCGCCGCGGCGACTTCACCGGCCGCAGGCGTGGCCGCCTGACAGCCTTGCGCACACATCTTGCCGGCGGCGGCGTCCATCCGCACCACCGTGCCCAGGCCTTTATGCAGGAAGGCCATGGTCGGCTTGACGATTGAACCAGCCGGGTGTGCCTCCTCAAACCTGGCGAAGGTCACCTGAAGCTCGCCCTTCTCGGCTTCGGACAGGGCCGCCAGCTTGGCCGACCCTTCCTGCCAGCCCTTCAACACCTCGTTGGCCCGTTGATAGCTGGCGTACGCGGCAAGTTCCTTGCAGGCTCCTTTCTTTTTGTCCGCACATGCCTGACTACACCCTCCCTCCTTGCCTGCCGCCGCAGCCTTGAGGGGGCATTCCTTCTTTCCTCCGTCGCCGGCCCAAAGATATCCGGTTACACCCAGACCCGCCGCCACGACCAATGCGAGAACGGTCCGATGCATCACCTTCTCCTGTGAAAGAGGATCTTTTCCGCGCTCGAATCCCCCGGCAGGGGGAACACGACAACCCCAAAGAAATACGCAACCCTTGCGTACCCCTGACTCTTGAATGAAGAGTCCGAAAATAGCACTTCAAATGTCCCTTATAGTGGGCTGCGGTGGCGAAGTGCGATTTTTGCAGGTTGTGCCGGTGTCGACCCAAGGGGCTTCGCAGGCGCGGAACTCCCCAAAAGCCGACCAGGGCTGTGCCGGGATCGCGACACAGCCCTGGTCAGCAGTTGGTCTGGATGAGTCTGGCACGGAGCCGAGCCCCGCCCGCACAAGGCGATGAAGGCGGGCTCGGTTACGTGGCGTTGTCTATGGCTCCACTTGGGGTACCAGCATCCTCCGCCGCCTGATTGGCCAGCAGCGTGAAGAAGGCATCCACAAAGGTAACCGTGAGATCCTGGAAACCGGTCAGCACCAGCGCAGAGACCTCCGGGTCGCAGCCGCTCAACACAAAGGTCGAGCCGCCACTGGTCACGATCAACAACATCACGCACAGCCACCGACCGATCTTCTGGCAGATGGGGCCCTTGTTCATGCCCATCCTCCTAATGTAAGGGGTTACGCGGAAACCACTTATCTTAAGCGCCAGGATCAGCAGTGGACCGGCGCCGTGTTCCCGATAACTTATACGTCTGCTGGGATCATCGGTTGAACCCGCCCCGGAGTTGAGTCAATACTCCGCTCCGAAGGCCGCAATTCGCTTCAGATAAGCCACCGATTCCGCCACATAAGCGAGCTGTTCGGCCTCGCTCCGCACAACCCCCTTAGTGCCCTCCAGCTCCATCGTGAAGGGACCCCGGAATCCCCGGTAATTGAGCATGCCAAAGATTTCGGGAAAATCCACCACCCCCGTCCCCAGGGCGGGGAAGTTCCACTCCTGGTATCCGCCCGTGGTGTCTTTCAGGTGTACCGACGCCACGTAGTCCAGGATCTTCTGCAACTCCCCCACGGCCGTAACATTTTGATTGTAAAAGTACACATTCGCCGTATCGAAATTGATTCGCACGTGCGGGTGATCCACCGCGCGCATGGTTGCCAGGGCCTGATCCCCGTTCATGGCCAAGTCCGGATGCGTCTCCAGGGCAACGGTCACCCCACGGCGGGCGGCCTCGTCCCCGATGCGCCCGAGTCGCTCATAAACGAGGTTCCGGTCGCAATCGCCCGCCTTCGCGCTCAGGAAGCACACCTTGGCCTCCAGTTCAGCGCAGGCGTCCAACTGCGGCCGCATGACTTCCACCGCATCCGCGCTGGTCACATCGCAGCGGGCCTGCAGCGAAGAGGCCACCAGCCCGCTCTGCTTGAGCCGCTGTTGGACCGCCTCCATCTCGCCGGGCGCCGGGACGGGTATCTCGACAAAGAGGATCCCCAACTCCGGCAGATGCGTCCACGCGCGATCCTGATAGTCTCCGTAGCTGGCGATCCGACACGCCACGATATTGCTCATCACCAAAGCTCCTGCAGACAATTTCGTACCCGCGAGGAGTGTAACACGATAAGGGACCGGGGGAAACACTCTTTCAACGCCCCCCCGTCCCCGGCAAGCCAATGAAAAACTTGAATCCAGGGAAGAGAGCAGAGTTTGGCCTGGTTTGTTCCGCGAGCTTCCAATCCGGCGTGTTTCCGCTGGAACTGACCGGTCAAGCCTTCTCCGCGGCCGGCTCGCGCTCCATGTACGGGCAGTTCCGCCCGTATCGCTCAGGGGCCCCCAAGCCGCACTTGCTCGCGAACTCATACAATGCCGTCTTGAAAAAGTAACTGGCCGGGTGCCGGCCTTCGACCCGTTGAGCCTGCCGTACGGCGGCCAGGAACTCCCGCGGTCCCTTGAATACGGGGATCCACTGGTAAGACGAATCCAGGTAGCCCGGATGATGGGCATCCACCCCGGTCAGCATGGGTAGCTGGTATCGCTCGGCCAGGGCCCGGGCCTGGCGGTTGGGCGACGACAGGAAGTTCTGCGCGTTGCTCACCTCGACGATATCCACCAAATCGATGAGCTCGTAAACGCTCTCGCGCAGGCTGCAGTTGAACAGACGGTTGAACGGATGCGGCACCACCACCAGGCCCCCTTGCCGGCGGATCAACTCGGCCGTCCGCCGCGCGCTTAAGCCCGGCTCGATTTCCTCATGCAGAAACAGTCCGATCAGGTGCCCTTCGCGCGTGGTGATCTCCTGCCCCGCGATGATCTGCAGGTCCCGCCCCGCCAGCTCCTGCGCCGCCCGCACGCCCTCCATCGTGTCGTGATCCGTGAGGGTCACGCACTGCACGCCCCGGGCGCGCGCGTCCTGGATCAGCGCCTCAAGCGGATAGTCGCAGTCAAAAGAGTAATCGCTGTGAACGTGAAAGACGGTCTTCACCAGCCGCATCGGCCTCGTTATCTCCGAATATCTCCACCGGCATGCAGGCCACCCCGAGGATTCCAATCAATCCAACTCTATGCGAGGGGCGCCCGCCCGGGCAACCTCCTCCTGGCCTGCGATCCCTGGTTGATTACGGCCTTGAAATGGATAAAGTTTAAGCGTCAGTGGGCATACGAAACCTTTTTTCATGCAGCCACTTTTCGCAGCAGGGACGCCGGAGGCGAGGGAAGGGCCGTTCGCGGCCGCCGCAAATCCGTCGTATCCCGTGTACCCATGAGGGTTTATCCGCCTGAAGGATATTTCCTCTGCGGGCGAACGGCTTCTGAAGCGTGAGGCGATCTCATGACCCGACAGACTATTCTCGTCACCGGCGGGGCCGGCTTTATCGGATCTCACCTGTGCCTGCGCCTCTTCGATGAAGGCCATCACGTCATCTGCCTGGACAACTACTTCACCGGCCGGATCGAAAACTTCGGCGACCGTTACCAGGAGCTGCTCCTGAGCGGGCGGTTTGAGTGGATCCGCCATGATGTGATCCAGCCCATCATCCTGGAGGTGGACCAGATCTATCACCTCGCCTGTCCGGCCAGCCCTGTCCACTACCAGTACAACCCGGTCAAGACCATCAAGACCAACGTGATCGGCACCTATAACATGCTCGGGCTGGCCAAGCGGGTCCGCGCCCGCATCCTTCAGGCCAGCACCTCCGAGGTCTACGGCGACCCCACCATTCACCCCCAGCCGGAAACCTATTGGGGCAACGTCAACCCCATCGGCATCCGAAGCTGCTACGACGAGGGCAAGCGCGTGGCCGAGACGCTCATGATGGACTATCACCGCCAGCACAAGCTGCCCATCCGCATCGCCCGCATCTTCAATACCTACGGCCCCAACATGTCCGTCAACGACGGGCGAGTGATGAGCAATTTCATCTGCCAGGCCCTCCGGGGCGAGCCCATCACCGTCTACGGTGACGGTACCCAGACGCGCAGCTTCTGCTATGTCTCCGACCTGGTGGATGGACTCATCCGCCTGATGAACAGCGACTTCCACGAGCCGGTCAACCTTGGCAACGACGAGGAGCTCACCATGCTCCGCCTGGTCCAAGCCATCGAGGCCGCCACGCGCCGACCACTCAAGGTCGAGCACAAGCCGCTGCCCCAGGACGACCCCACGCGCCGGCGGCCGGACCTGACCAGAGCCCGCAAGATCCTCGGCTACGAGCCGAAGGTCTCGCTGGAGGAAGGGCTCAAGAAGACGATCGGCTATTTCGAGCACGCCCTGGGGCTCAAGTGAGCAAGAGCGCCGAGGGTAAGGGAGGGGATGGGGGGATACATACGGCGACACGGGACGAGGTGACAAGGAGACACGGAGACAAGGGGACAAGGAGACACGGGGACAAGGGAATGGAGAGCGAGGGGACATTCGAGTGCGGGGGTATCGACACCGCTTTGGTCCTTGCCGTGTGATCACGACAACACACGGCTGTACCGGCCGTGATTTGCACCGATCATCCTCGCTATAGCATTCCGACACGGTAGCGGCCGGGCTCCGTACCGGCCGTTTACTCCACGCACGGCCGGTACGGAACATGACTCGCTTCGCGCTGTAGAGCTAAAGCCCGCAACGGGAAACGCCCCGCCTTACCCGCTGCTATCATTCACAGGGCACTTGACGCCAGGCAGCTCATCATCAGGAAAGGAACGCAACATGAACAAGCTACTGCACAGGGCGGCCCTGATCGCCGCGCTGACTTTCGCTGCCGGCAGCCTTTGGACAGGCTGCGACCGGGAGGACGCCAGGAAGGCCGGCGAGGACGTCGAGAAGGCAGCCGACAAAGCCGGCGATGCCGTGGACCGCGGCCTGGACAAGGCCGGCGAGGCGGCGAACCGCGCGATCAACAGCGAGGAGGCAAGGAAGGCTGGTGAAAAAGCCAAAGAGACAGCCGACAAGGCCCGGGAGGCGGCCGGACAGGCTGCCGAGACCGCCGGCGACGCGGCCGAGCGAGCCGGGGAGAAGGTCAAAGAACTGACCTCTCCGGCCACCAAGCCAGCGAACGAGAACTGATCCTGATCACGCAATGCTCAGGTTCCCAGTTGCCAGTTCCCGGTTTCCAGTAAAGACATCGCAGCGCTGCCCAACTGGATACCGGGAACCGGGTGCTGGAAACTCTTTCAGATACCAAACGGCCGGCAAAGCATTCTTGCGGGCTGAAAGCTGACCGCTGAAAGCTGATCGCTGACCGCTTCCGCTACTTCTCCCCCATCAGCTCCGCCAGCTTACCCTCGATCGAATCCGCCCAGATCTGGTAACCTTCCTTCGTCAGATGCAGATAGTCCGGCATGATGTCCTTGGGAATGTTCCCCTTGGCATCCACGAACTTGTATCCGAAATCGATGAACCACACGTGCCGGCCGTCCGCCAGCTTGTTGAGGATCTGGTTGACCTGCAGGATCTTGCCGCGCTGGTTATTGGGCTCCGCGCCGCGCGGGAAGATGCCCAGCAGCAGGATCTTCGTCTCCGGCAGCTTCTCCCGAAGCTTTTTCACAATCGCGGTCACGCCTTCGGCGATCTGGGCGACGGTGTGGTCTTCCTTGTTGGAGTTGTTGGTGCCGATCATCACCACGGCCACCTTGGGCTGAATGCCGTCGATGTTGCCGTGGTCCAGCCGCCAGAGGACGTGCTGCGTGCGGTCGCCGCTGATCCCGAGGTTCACCGCGTTGCGTTTCGCATAGCGTTCGGCCCAGACCTCCTTGCCGGCCCCCTCCCAGCCGTGGGTAATGGAGTCGCCGATGAAGATCAGGTCGACGTTGCCCTGCCGGACCCGCTCATTCATGGATTCGTGGCGTTTGTTCCACCACTCCTCCGGCCGAGAGACCGGCACGATGGCCGTATTCTCGCCAGCCGCCTTAACGGCCGGCTGTGCCGGGGGCGCCGCAACCTGCCCCAGGCCGCCCTGGACCGCCCACCCTGCCAACACGATCAACGCCGCACCGACTACCAGTCCGCTCTTCCAACTCTTCTGCATCTCAAGATTCTCCGTAAACGCCCACCCGGGCCGGTACAAAGCCTATCCGGTCCCCCCGTCGCCCACAAGTCCGCGCAACGCCGATCCGTCAGCAAGGCTTATGCACCCCCTCGCCGGGTCATGGCTGCCAGGCTCCGTACCGGCCGCTCCGGAACGACGTGCAATCAGTGGAGATCGCTGATGTCAGGATTCAGCAGATAACAGGCACAGCGCTCACTTAAGCTGAATGAGTGCGCCTTGTCCCGCAGGAAGCCAGAGGCCTTTCTTATCGTCCAGCGGGAGCGGCCGGCCGTCCTGAGCGGAAATCACCTCTTTTCGCGCATAGGGCTTGTGCGTACGCAGCACCAGGTTGGCCGTCTTCTCCAGGCTGAGATTCACCACCACGACGTACTCGGCGCCGGTGGGGCCAGTGAACTCGCCAACCATGACCGGCATCGCCGAGTCCGAAGCGGCCTGGCGCGAGGACCGGGATTCCACCGCTTTGACCACCTTGCCGGGCAGCAGCGGCAGGCCCGCCACCGGCGGCGGCGAAGTGAAATACACACCGGTGGACTGCAGGCGGTTCATCAAGGGCCCTATCTGGCGGAGCTGGCGGTTAACCGTCTGGAGGTAGCCCCAGGTGGGCGTCCGTTCGCCGCTGTGGGTGACCGCGGCGTAAGCATAGCCCGGGGCCGTGGTGGTGCTGCCGTAATAGGTGTACCAGGAAACGCCCCGGCCACCGGCGGCCAGCGTGGTCCAGGCCTGGAAGAGCAAGTCCGCCGGGGATGGCGGCGGCGCGACCGGCACGATCTGACTGGCGGACACGATGTTCCAGAAGGGCAGGTTGTACTTGAGGGCCACCCGCCGGACCTCCAGCAGGTCGTGGTAGTACATGGCCGCTTTCTGCGCATCGCGCAGATCGTCGGAGTACTGGACCATGTAATTGTCATAGCTGATGAACTGCGGCTTGACCTCGGTGACATAGCGCTCGAGGTACTCGGTGAAGCTGGCTGCACCCAGTTGCGACGTGTCCGGGGCACCGATGGTGGCATAGCCGGGGAAGAGGTTGATGTACGCGAGCTTGCCGGGGGCATATTTACGCACGGCCGCCACGGCCCGGGCCAGCTTGGGGAAGAGCGGCGTGCCGGGCTCGTCGGAGAGGAAATAACCGACCACCGCCTTGCTGTTGCCGGCCCGCTCTACCATGGCCTTGACGTGTGCGTCGATCTGTTCATCCGTCAGATCGCGCCATGGCCCGAAATAAGGCTCTTTGCCCGGCGGCGGGGCCATGATGGCGGCCAACCCCAGCTTTTCGCACAACGGCAGGTCCCGGGGCTGAACGAAGCCGGCCAGCGTAAACCCGCACTCCGCGATGCCTTCCAGGCCGTCCTGGCGATCGATGAACGGCTCCGTCCAGCCGTGCTGAGGGTCCCAGGGCAGGATCGGAAAGAAATCGGCGGGGAACACGGCGGCAGCCGACGCCTGCGGTTCGGCGGCTCCACTCCCCCGCGCGAGGACGCATACCAGCAGAATGCAAGTGAGCATCACCTTGAGGCAAAGCATCGATTGCATTCCGCTCTTCCAGCTCTTTTGCATCAGAAGATCTCCGAAAATGCCCACCCCGGGCGAGCCACAAGCCTAACCACACCCGCCGCCGCCCACAAGCCAGCCCTGTTTCATCGCCATCCACCACACAAGCCTGGCAGTGGACGGGACACTCACTGAATCATGCATGATTGGTTTGTGCAGAGGCCCTTGGCATCCCGCGGGGACCGGTATTCGAAAAGATCACGTCCGAGACAGCCATGGCAACAGTACCACGCTTCAAAGCAATCAACCGCTTTCCCGTCATTGTCAACAACGGACAGATGAACACGCCTTTCAAGAGCTAAAAGCGAAGGATTTACGAGCTGATCTCATTGTGTGGATCCATTTTGGCAAACGGTTCCAACAAGGCACAGGGAAGATTGGCATATGGTTCTTGCGAAATCCGGCTCGATACATCCGCGGCCCCTGCCGTCTTGACATCCAACGCCTCAAAGCCCGCGTGGGCACAACAGATGACCTGACCTTCGTTGAATTTGACTCGCTTGACGAGTTGCTTTCGGACAACATCTAATTGGCATGCCGCTGCAATCAGCTTGGCTATCGCGGCATTCTGTTCTCGGCCATTGGTGGCCGGCTTCCGCCCATTTCCCTTTTTCTCCTTGCTCCCACCACCTTATCTCCTAGCCCCGGTACCCACCTCTTTATGCGCAATCCGAAATTCACAATCCTCAATTGAGCTCCCCGTTCAGTTTCACCCCTCTCCAACGGAACGCAGGAGGTTTATCCCCGCAGGGTCTCAGGTGTGGATCACCCGAGGTCCCAGGGAGGGAGCTTGAACATGTCCAAATCGCCCACGACGAAATGAACCCACGACAGGCCCGGCCTACCCAGACGGCCAGCCGTCCTGCCCAGAGCACCAACGCTAAACGAACCTATATGCAACTGGCGGGCACTGTCGTCAGGATCGCTTTCCCCTCGCGTCCCACGAAAAAACGAACCCAACTCGACGGGACAAACGTGTTCCGGCATATACCATTGGTGCAGGCAGATTAATCGCCCAACTGATGATCTGGCCCCCCCTGCGGGGCCGCGACGGACCGAGGCCAGACCGGCTTCAAGACCGGAGCCCCGCTGGGCGATATATTTAAGTGCTGTATTCGCAAGATTCTGCGTATCACCATGGTGAGATGAGAGAGGCCCGGGCCAGCCGGCCCACTATCCAGGAGAAAGCCCCTTGATGAACGCCAACATTCAAGCCGCTGTCGATCGCTGGCTTAACGATCCCGGCATTACCGAAGCCGATAAGACGGAAATCCGCCAACTCATCACGGCCGGCGACGAAAAGGAACTCGCCGACCGCTTCTACCGCGAGCTCGAATTCGGCACCGGCGGCCTGCGCGCCGTGATCGGGGCGGGGATCAACCGCATGAACGTCTACACCGTGGGGGCCGCCACCCAGGGTCTGGCCAACTACATCGCCCAGCAGGGCGAAGCGGCCAGGAAAGCCGGCGTCGCCATCGCTTACGACTGCCGGCGGAAGAGTGACGTCTTTGCCCGCCGGGCCGCCGAGGTCCTGGCCGGCAACGGCATCACCGCGTACCTGTTCGAAAAGCTTCGCCCCACCCCCGAGCTATCCTTCGCAGTGCGCCATCTGCGCTGCACGGCCGGCATCGTCATCACCGCCAGCCATAACCCCCCGGCCTACAACGGTTATAAAGTCTACTGGTCCGACGGCGTGGGCATCGTCCCCCCGCAGGACGGGGCCATTATCGCCGAGGTCCGCAAGGTCGGCGGCTTCGCCAACGTGCGGGCCATGGCTTACCAGGAAGCCCTCGACCGCGGCCTGATCAAACTGATCGGCCGGGAGGTGGACGAGGCCTTCCTGAACGAGGTGCAGAAATCCTGCCTCGTGCCGGATATCTGCCGCAAACAGGGTCAGCGTCTCAAGATCGTCTACACCAGCCTGCACGGCACCGGCGGGCAGCTTATCCCTGAGGCCCTGCGCCGCCGGGGATTCCAGCATGTGATCGAAGTTGCCGAGCAAGCCACTCCCGATGGCGAGTTCCCCACGGTGAAGTCGCCCAATCCCGAGGAACCCGAGGCCCTCACCCTGGCCGTCGAGCTGGCCGCCCGCGAAAACGCCGACGTGGTCATCGGAAGCGATCCGGACGCAGACCGCATCGGCATCGCGGTCAAACTTCCCCCCGGCGCATCCTCCGATCGCGGCGGGGCCGGCCAGCAAGCCGCCTACGAATTGCTCACCGGCAACCAGACCGGAGCCCTGCTTACCTGGTATGTCTGCGAACAGCTCACCCGCGCCGGCCAGTTCCCCCGGAACGGCGCCGTCCTGACCACCATCGTCTCCGGGGACCTGGCCAAGGAAATCGCCCGCGCCTACGGAGCCGAGGTCATCGAGGTGCTGACCGGCTTCAAGTGGATCGGCGCCAAGGTCGGCGAATTCGAGGCCCAGGGCGCACCGGGCGAGCCCTCCAAAAAGTACTTGTTCGGCTTCGAGGAGAGCTACGGCTACATGCCGGCCACGTACGTGCGCGACAAGGACGCGGTCACCTCGGCCGCCTTCGTGGCCGACCTGGCCGCTCTGGCCGCCGAACAGGGCCGCACCCTCTACGAGATTCTGGAAGATCTCTACCGAAAATACGGTTTCTTCAAGGAAGGCGCGAAGAGTCTGGAACTTCCCGGCGTGGAAGGCGCCGCCCGCATCAAGGCCATCATGGAGGCGCTGCGCAAAGACCCGCCGAAGACCGTGGCCGGCATCGCCGTTGAGACGCTGGCCGATCTGCAGACCGGCGAAATTCGCGACGCCCGCACCGGCGCGCCCGCCGGCCGGTACGATCTGCCCGCCAGCAACGTGCTACTGCTCAAGCTGGCCGACGGCAGCAAGATCATCGCCCGACCCAGCGGCACCGAGCCCAAGATCAAGTTCTATTTCCTGGTCCACGAACCGGCCGAGAACCTGTCAGAGGCAAAAGCCCGGGCCACCGCCAAGTTGGAGGCCATCAAGGCCGACATCCTCGAACGCACCAAGGCCTGAGAGGGCATCCGGCCGCCCGGAGGGCGGGCATCTTGCCCGCCTTTGGAGGGTTCAGGGTTCAGGGTTCGGGACAGGGTTCAGG
>JAAXZI010000258.1 GCA_012719955.1 Phycisphaerae bacterium
CATGGCGTTGATCCATAGCGGCGAACGCCTCCGAGTGCCCGGATTCGCCGAGAAGCTCGGTTGCTCGTACACCACGGCCAAACGCGAGATCGACGCCCTAAAGGCCGACGGCCGCATCGAGTTCGTCGGCCCGTCGAAAACAGGCCACTACACGCTGACCAAAGCGGGCAAATCCTGATCGTTGAACGCCGCTGAGGCGAGGAAGCGACGCATGATTTGTTCTATACCAGGTGTGGAGCTTCGAATCCGAAAAACACGCAAAAAGCCCCGCAAAATGCGGGGTTTTTTGTTGCGCGGGCAGGTCACTCGAGTTTGCCCGTTTGTCAGTTTAAGATGGGGTCTTGTCAGTTTAAGGCTTATCCTGACAAACGACTGAAAGCCTTCCGCCGAAACGGAAGGCTTTTTTCTGCGCGGGTAAGATGCTGCGCATCCAGGGCTTATGCCGCGGCGACCACTGGTGACCAGAGCTGGACGTTCCACCACAACTGAAATCCCGGCTTTCGCTCACAACACACGATCGGGCCCGCCTGAAGTAGTTCCCGTCGTTCGACCAGTACTGGGAATCCGTTGGGAGTCCATTGGATGCTCGGTCGCCAGCGCCGGCTGAACCGTGGGATGCTGAGGTCTGGAAGGACTGGCGCCCCCTACCTCTGAAGAAGCGGAGCGCCCGACGCACGAGATTCGTTAGGAATCCGTATGACCGGCTGCATGGGGAGATTTCCATTTCATGATTGCCGAAAGCGGAACGCGAGAAGATGTTGGCGGGCGAGTTGTCCGGGCTTCTGATCCGGAATTCGTGGCGATGCGGCTGGAGGCCCGGCGTCTGACGCGAATCTTCAACTCCGCCCGGGAGGACGAGGCGGAGAAGCGAATCCAAGTGCTCCAGGAGCTCTTCGGGCATCTCGGGCTGGGCGTCGAGATCGAGCCGCCGTTCCGGTGCGACTACGGCCGGCACATCCATGCCGGAGAACGGCTGTATATGAACGTCGAGTGCGCGATTCTGGACTACGCAGAAGTGCATATCGGCCGGCGGTCTTCCGGCCAGACTTCGATCATGGTGACCAGACCCTTGCCTTCAGCTTCTCAATACGTGATAATGAAAAGTGCCGCGTTACTCCATCCTTTGTTCAAGGAAAGGGAGGCGCTACTATGCCGGCGGCCCCAGGAGGCATCAACACGCTGTTCATCGGATTGATGATCACCGGGTGTGCTCTGGTGGCCCTTGGGGCCGACGGCGCCTCCCCGCCGCGCGAGGGGGCGGTCTATCAGGGCATGCGCTTCCTCTACGACATTCCCAAAGCCCCCAACGGGGCGACCGCCGCATCCCCTTCGCAGGAGCCAGCAGCCGGCAGCGATTATCCGTCCGCCGGTCGGAAGCCGTATACCCCTCCGAAATACATCCCGCGATACTCGCGCGATCTGGCCGCTCCGAGTCGTTCGCGCACGGCCGCAACAGCCCAGTCGGCCCGCGGCACGGCCAACGGGCAGATGAAGTCCTCGAACGGTCCCGGCGATGTGGATGCTCCCATTCGCGACGATGATCGCGCGTACACGTCTCCTTCCTATAGCGGCTATCGGGGCTGGGGGCGGTACGGATATGGGCGGCGGGCCTACTACGACTACCGGCGTTCTCTGCGCTGGCCGGTGGCTACTTACGAATGGAATGATCCCCGGTATGGTCCCGGGCGGGCGGACGTGTACGCTTACGGGGATACTTTCGAATCTGGTGGCGGGTATGGTCCGGTTGGGGGGTTCGGGTACGCGCCCGGCGGGGGCATACCCGCCGACGCGCCTTACCGTGACGCGACGAGCCGGTGGGGCGGCGACCACGCCTATTTCGATGAGACCAGCAATGCCCGGACGGGTTCGCTGCTTCAGAGCGCGTTGACCAGCCGGGACCGTGGCCTGGCCCACTTCCACAAAGGACAATACCGCGAGGCGGCGGACGCGTTCCGGTTGGCCTGCGATGTCAATCACGGCGATCCGGCGGCGCGGATTTATGCCGGCCATGCTCTGTTCGCCACCGGCCGTTATCGCGAGGCGGTCAAGTATCTGCGGAAGGCCTTCGAGCTTCAGCCGAGAATTGTCTACCTGACCTACGACATGCGCCAGGATTATCCCAACCGGACCGATTTCGATCAGCAGGTTGCGGCCCTGCGGGAGGCCCTGCGTCTCGCGCCACGCGACTCTGATCGGCTGTTTATGCTCGGCTACGTGTACTACTACGGCGGCCAGCGCGAGCAGGCATACAGCATATTCAGCCAGTTGGTCTATTGGCATCCCGGCGACGCGCTGGCCCGCAAGCTCATGGAAGCCTGCCAGCCGCCGGACGTGGCCGTGATGCCGCCGGCTCGCCGCTGAGAGAGACTTTGCGTTTCCGGCAGGCGGTTCTCGCCTGGGCGGGCAGTCCTCGCCGATAGCGGTCAGACACCAATATTCCACCTACTGGTCAAGAATTTCCGAGGGAGGGTGGCCGTGATGCCGTTGCGTCCGGCATATTCGCCCTGCGCCAGGGCTTCCGCTCGGCGCCCTGGGGCATTTCCCGTCGAAGGCCCATACGGGCCCTCGGGGGCGGGCAATTCTTTGCGGCAGGGTGGCGCGAGGCCCCGAAGGGCGTGCATCTTGCACGCCTTTGAGGGGGGCAGAATGCACGCTCCCTGATGCCCCCGGCCCCCGCAGGTGGCATTCGCATCCCGTGGCACTTGTGGGCGTTTAAAGGTATAATGCGGCTCGCGGATTTGAGGATGACGGCAGGGTTCCGCAGTTGCTTCGTCGGCAGCCGCTGACAGAAGGGAGTCATGGCAGTGATCGAGATCACGCCTGAAGTGGGTATCAGCGAGCATGAACTGACATTTTCCTTTGAGCGGAGCCCTGGTCCCGGCGGGCAAAACGTCAACAAGGTGAACACGCGGGTAACGCTGCACTTCGACCTGGCCCGGAGCACTTCTCTGTCCAACCAGCAAAAAGGGCGGATTCGCAATGCCCTCCCCAGCCGGATTGGGCAGGATGGCGTGCTCCGCATCGTTTCCAGCAAGGAGCGTACCCAGTTGGCCAACCGTCGGGCGGCCGTCAATCGGTTGATTGAACTGCTGGCCGAGGCATTTCGCCAGCCCAAGCCGCGCATCAAAACCCGTCCCTCCGCCTCTTCGCAGCGCAAGCGGGTCGAGGCCAAAGTGCATCGGGGGACGATCAAGCGCGGCCGCCGGGCGGAGGTTTCGTCTGAAGAATGATTTGGTTCTGTTTACCTCCAGGCTGTGTTCTCCGCGGCCGTTTGGCGATAATGGGCGGGTTGCCTCAGGTAGAGACTTATTGAGCAAGGAGTGGCTGACATGTCGGATCGGACTCGAGTTGGAATGGGGAACGGCCGGGTGACTCGTCGGGCGCTGGTCGGGGGTGCGGCTGCGGCGGGCATGCTTGGTTTGACGGGCGGGGCGTGGGCGCAGGAAGAGCGGCCGGCGGAGAAGGCTGGTCGAAAGGGGCAATACAAACACTCCATCTGCTACTGGTGTTTCCAGCCGTATTGGAATCTGGCCCGGGCCTGCGAGGTGGCCAAGAAGCTGGGCATCAAGAGCATCGAACTGGTAGACCCGCCGGACTATCCGCTGCTCAAGGAGCATGGCCTGGTCTGCGCGCTGTCCAACAGCCACGGGTTCGAGAAGGGTTTCAACAATCTCAAGTATCACGAGCGGTGCATCAAAATCATCCGCGAGCAGGTGGATGCCTGCGCGGAGTTCGGGTTCCCGAACGTGATCACCTTCACCGGGTTCCGTGAGGACATTCCCGACGACGTGGGGCTCAAGAACTGCGTGACGGGACTCAAGAAGGTGGTGGGGTACGCGGAGAAGAAGAAGGTCACGCTCATTCTGGAGATGCTCAACAGCCGGGTGGACGCCGAGATGAAGGGGCATCCCGGCTACCAGGGAGATCACGTCGATTACTGCATCGAGATCATCAAGCAGGTCGGCTCGCCGCGGCTGAAGCTCCTGTTCGACGTGTACCACGTGCAGATCATGGATGGCGACGTGATTACGCGGATTCGCCAGTACCACGAATACATCGGGCACTATCACGTGGCCGGCAATCCTGGCCGTAACGAACCCGACGAGAACCAGGAGATCAATTACCCGGCCGTGATGCGGGCCATCGCGGAGACGGGGTACACCGGCTACGTGGCTCAGGAGTTTGTCCCCACGCGCGATCCGCTGAAGTCGCTGACCGAAGCGGTGAAGCTGTGCACGGTTTGAGCTGGCCAGTTGTCCGTGGTTGGGGGGGCACTGCAGCGCAAGGTTGTAGCGGCCGAGCCGGGTACCCGGCGAAAGCTGGGTGCCGGCCGCTTTATGCGCTAAACGGCCGCTACGGAAGATGGCCTCCTTTGCGCTGTAGGGTTTGGTCAGTTGTAGAAGGGCTGCCGTCCCGATCGACGGCTCGGATGGGAGCATGATGATCGGCGCGATTGGACTGCCTGGTGGTGTGGAATGGATCATCATCCTGCTCTTCTGCGGGTTTCCGCTCATTGCAGCGGGTGTGGCCGGCTTCGTTGTTTAGCGATTTTTGCGCAAACGTGCGGCCGATCGCGAGACCCGCTGCCGGCGGTGCGGTTACATCCTGCGCGGCATTAGCGAGCCGCGGTGCCCGGAGTGCGGCGAGAGGATATGATGCGGGTATGACCTGAGGGGCAATGCCGGTCGCGTTTGTAATGGTGAGCAAGCCCGGCTGAATTGGACAGAATAAGAAAAGGGCATTGAGAGCACCACAGGCCACCACCTGGAGGTGGACACGCGCCCCCAAGTGGCGGCGTGAGACACGCACAAACACCTCACCCCGCCCCGGCCGGGGCGGGTACTTGTGTGCCGGGCACTCGCAACCACCAGTTCCGCTTCGCAGCACTGGTGGCTACTCTCACCTGGCCCTCTCGGGGCCACTGGCGATTACCTGAGTGACAAACACATCTCCGGCCTCAGACTCACTCCGGTCTCAGCCGGGCTTGTGGTTGATGCCGTCGGCACCCTCATCGGTTGTCCAAATCGTGAACCCACCTCTGGAAGAGGTGGGCCACCCGCCCTTGCGGTTGATGCCGTCGGCACCCTCATCGGTTGTCCAAATCGTGAACCTACCTCTGGAAGAGGTGGGCCACCCCCGGCTTGCCATTACCCGGTTAGAGAATCAAACGTCACAAGAGGTGGATCACCTGCCCAGGCTCGAAGCTCGGAGCATGACGGTTTATTCGTGCCTGGGGCGAGGATTACTCGAGAGGTCCTATATTCCTGCCCATAGGCACTTGTTGGAAGGGTCGATATTCAATAGTCCTCTTTATTTTGCCTTTGGCCGCCTCTCAATCGTATAGAACACATGTCGCACGTATCTAACAGGAAAGGCCACGATCATGAGGAACGGATGGCGAAAGATCAATCGGTGGATTCGTCTGTGGGCGAATTCAGAGGACGGACCGACAGCTACCGAATATGCGGTTCTCCTGGCGCTGATCGTCGTGGTCTCGGTGGGAGTGATCGGCTCCATCGGCGGGCGCATTGCCGGGCTGTATGCCATCATTGTGGCAGGTCTGCCGGAAGGATTCCTCTCCTAGCCCGTCACCACCAGTCTGGCGTTGGATCGGGCCTGCGCGTTCAGTAGCAGGTCCGGATACTGACGTCGGCAAAGTAGTGGCTCACGATACTGGCGGCATCGTAGCCTTGCAGTGCCATGCCAAGGGCGCCGATCTGGCACAAGCCCGCGCCGTGGCCCCAGCCTGCGCCTACCAGCTTGATGTGGGTGGGCACCCCCGCGTTGTCACGTTCTATTCGCACATCAAAGGCGCTGCTATACAGGAATTTCTCATGCAGAGCGTCCCGGATCCGATGCTGATCGGTGATGGTGTGAACGCGCGAATGACCCATCGGATCCAGATAATCAACGGCTAACTCGATCACACGTCCGGAGTTGCCCCGGCGGATCGGCCGGAGGTCAGTGAGCGTGGCCAGGGCTTCGGGAGCGGCGGGCGTCTGGCCGTTGAAAACCTTGTTGCGCAGAATCTGTTCGAGATCTTCGCGGTTATAGCGCAGGGTCCAGCGGAAATACCGGCCGCCGACGTCAACGCCGCCGAGGTAGCGGGGCAGTTCGTCTTCGGGCACGATGTTGGGGCTGCAGAAGCAATCGGTTTGGGCCAGCCATGAGCCGCTCAGATATTCATCGAGCTTTTCCTGGGTAACGGGCAGAAAACGCTGCATCGTGGAGTTCTTGGGGGCATCGACGGCCGAGCGCTGGCCGGGTTTGCTGACGCCCCAGACCAGCTCCGGGGCCTCGATGATGCCGCCGCAGCTCTTGGAGTAGTTGGCGTCGATGATGCCGCCGCCGGCGTGGAAGATGGCCTGGCCACGGGTGCTCCTGACGGCCTCGATGGCGCTGGGGGTCAGGAAGGTAGTGCCCTGGTAGCGTTGGCAGCAATCGTCGTTGCAGCGGTCGATGGGCAGGCCGGGGTGTTTGTCCTCGGTATGCACGAGCACCCACGCGCGGGCCACGAGCACCTGGCTCTTGAGAAACTCCAGAGGGCAGGCGCCGCTCATTTCGGAAGTCACCACGCAGGTGAGGTATTGTTCGAGGGGCAGCTCGTTGACGACGAGGAGGTGATCGTCGGCCACGCGGAACTCGATCGTGCCGGGGATGCGGAAATGAGTGCGTTTCTGCCAGTGGAAGCCGCGTCCGGTGAGCACCCCGCGAACTTCGATGCCCCCGCCGCGCTGGAGCGGCCCTTCGCTCGCGGGAACGATGGTAAGGATGCCGGCCGGCTCGGAAGTTCGGTCAGCGGCTCGGAAGCGGACTCGTTGGCCCTCACACACTACCTCGGCCGAACCGGCGGGCGGCGCGTGGCCGGCCCGTCCATCCAGCAGCAGGCGGTAAGGCGCATCAGGGATGGTCAGGCGGATGCGCTGCATCTGGTCCGAGGGGAGCACCACTCCCACGCGCAGACGTGGTTCGACGCCTGTCTCGGGAGTCCATTTGGCAAGATCGCAAGTTGTCATGGCAGGGGGCATTTTATCACGATCGCGCTGGAGAGCCAGAAGTGTAACAATAGCCCGCGGGGAGCGACCGCAGGGACCAACGGCGGGCCGCTCCCCGACGGGCACGCCAGCGGGCAGTAGCTCGTCCGACCCTGCGCTGGGAAGAGGCCGGAGAACCCGCAGGCGCGGTCCGGATCGTGGCCGGCCCGCCAACCCCGAATTTCAGCGAGCGACGGAGACACCGGCACGGGAGTGCCAGGCCGCCGTCCGCCCGCAAGCGGGCCGGCTCAGCAATCCTCTACCTGAAGTGTAAATCGCGGCTGCGACAGGCTTGGTCACACCCCCCCTGGGAGCGCCCCACGACAGCCCCGGTCGGGCCCCCCGGGGGATGGTGCTGGTGGCGGCCGGAGACCTCAAGCTGTTGTGGCGAAAAATTTTTTCAAGAAAAGGAATTTATTCCCTGCACGGGTTGTTTGGCCGGGCGGATCGGGCCGGCATGCAGGGCATTGATGGCGGGTTTCCGTCTGGCTGGCGGGGTGCAGAGGGAGGGCTCGCGATACAAGGCGAGGGCCGCACTGAGGGCCTCGGCGATTTCCTTACGCAAGGCCGGTGGATGGATGACCCTGGCCTGGTGGCCGAAGCCGAGGACCCAGCGTTTGAACTCGAGCGTGTTGCGGAGACGCAACGAGATCCGCACCCACCCGGAGTCGGTACGTTCGAACCGCTGGCTGGGGTGCCACTGTCGCTCCTCGATGAGGGGGGCAATTTGCGGATGGAACTCGACCACCACCTGCGTCTCATGGGCCCCCGAGGGCATGATGCCGAAGCTGCCATGGAAGTATTCTTCCAGGGAGAAGGTGGTGGGCCGCTGGAAGCGCGTGCGGGTGACTTCGACATGGAGGGTCCGGGTGATTTTGAAGACGCGCATGGCCCGGGAGCGTTCGCTGTGTCCGACGACGTAGAGGTCGCCTTCGAAGTAGACGAGGCCGTAGGGGTGAACCTCGGTGGTGTAGGTTTCGCCGCGCCAGACAGCTTTATAGGTGATGCGGACGACACTCCGGGTGCGGATGGCCTGGGAAAAGGCCTGGATGGTGTGCTTGTGCCGGGCATAGTCGGCCCGTCCCTGGCCACGGACCAGGATGAGGCCGCTGAGTTCCTGGAAATAGTCCAGGGCGGTTTCCGGAAGCATGGCCCGGATTTTTGAGATCACTGAATCGAGGCCGTGGGCGAATTCGGTGCCCTGCAAGGGGGAGAGGAGTTGGCGTGCGAAGTAGAGGGCGACCGCCTCGGTGATGGACAGCACCAGACCTTCGCGATGCAGGAAGTCAGGCGGCAGCCGCCAGAAGCGCTTGCCGTAATCGTTGGTTTCGTGGCTGACTGGGAAGCCGGCGTCGCTCAGCAGCTTGAGGTCACGTTGGATGGTCCGTGCGCTGTAGCCGGACAGATCGGCCAAGTCCCGCAGGGTGATGCCCCGGCGGTTTTTCTGGAGGAAATTCAAGAGCTGCCATTGGCGCAACAGCGAGTCGCCGCGTCCCATGATTCTACCTCACCCCTTGGCGCCCCCCGGGTTCGACATGATAGCGGGTGGCCAAGCGGGCGTAGGATATCCGGCAGGGGACTGCTCTGTAAAGGGCTGAAAATGTTTTACTTTGCGGATTGTTTGTGTCCGAACAGAAGTTTGTGTGCTGGAGCTTTGGCCCGGGGCTTGGCACAAGACGTCCTCTAAGGCGCTGCCACGCCCTGCGTGCTATGGCTCTTGAGCCGCACGCGGACGACTCGGACATTGGGTACGGCTCAAGAGCCACACTACGCCAGTCGTGAGCCGGGCCGTCCCACCATCGCAGCCGGTCATATAGAATGATCACGTATGACCGAGATTGGGCGATTTATTGTTCTGGCGGGTGTGTTCCTCGTCGTGGTCGGGTTGGTTGTCTGGGGCCTCGGGCGGGAGGGGGTTCGCGGCCTGCCGGGGGACATCAGCTACGAGTCGGACCA
>JAAXZI010000259.1 GCA_012719955.1 Phycisphaerae bacterium
CGCCCGCACAACAACCGGCAACCGTCGCCCTGAGGATCCGCAATACCCTGCCGCCCCGGCCATCGTCCGCCCCTCGTTTCGCACGGCACGCGCACAGCCACACTTGACGGGCCTGTGTATCGCCATTAGATTGCCAGTACAACTTTTACGAGAGGAGTCGCGCATGGAGCTGCCGGAGATCGCGTCCCCTCAACTTCGCCTCGACGCCGATGGGCACCTCGATCAGAACGTGCCCTGCGTGCGCTGCAGCTACAACCTGCGCGGTCTCCGGCCGGAGAACACCTGCCCCGAATGTGGAACCGCCGTCGGCCGCTCGCTGCAGGGCAATCTGCTTCGCTTCGCCCCGCCGGAGTGGGTGGAGACCCTGGCCAGCGGCATGAACTGGATCGTTGCGGGCATCCTGGTGGGCATTGTCGCGAGCTTTGTGGCCGCGGCCACTGGCGCCCCCTCGTGGCCAAGGCTGATCACCCAGGCGCTTGCCATCGTCGGCGTGATCGGCTACTGGAAAGTCGCCACGCCCGCCCCCGCCTCCTCTCAGGCCGAGCCGGCGGTCAACGCTCGCAAACTGGTCCGCTTTACCGCCGTCTTGAGCTACGTTCTGGGCCTGTCCCAGGTCGGCGCCTTACAGCTCATCGGTGGGCTGGCAGCGATCCTGGGGGTTATCGGGGGAATCTGCAGGATTGTCGGCTACTTTGCATTTTTCCTGTACGCCCGCAAGCTTGCCCTCCGCATACCGAATCACCAGCTCGCGGAACAAACCACCATTGTCATGTGGGGTTTCATCGTGGTAGGCGTTTTCGGGTTGGTGATGACGCTTGCCGTTGTCGCCACCCCAGCCGGGCAGGGGCTGGTGGCAGTCTCCTTTCTGGCGATGGGGTGCTTCACGAGCTTGGGGATGCTCGTTTTTGCGATCTGGGCGCTGGTGCTGATCATCCGGTTCCGCCGTGAGCTGAGCCAGGCCGCCCAACAGGCGCTCCAGACATGGGCCAGCCCCCTCCAGCCACCGCCGGTGCCCGACAATGGATACTGATTTCCATCCGCCCGACTGGCAGTTCATGGGCCCCGCAACTCCCAGCAAGGAAGGAAACGCGCTCCTGTCCGGTCAACGGTGAACCGTACCGTCGGGTTGATCTCCCCGAACGCATCGTTCAGATCCGTGCCCGGTGTGTCCGGCCGGGGCTTCCCACTGACTGGCCGGAACGCTAATATCTCATCAGGTCAGGTAACCGGATCACTAATGACGCGGGCACAGATGTGCCTCACAGAGAGGAGCCGACATGTCCGAATCAGTCAGCCGGCGAGAGTTTCTGGGTCAGAGCACGGCCACTTTGGCGGCCGCCAGTGCCGCCGGTGCCGGATGGATCGCTGGTGCGGGAATCCTTTCCCGCGTTCCTGCCGCCGCGGCCCAGGCCGCCGGGGACCGCTCCACCGGCGGCAAACTCAAGAAGGCCCTGCTCTGGTCCATGCTCCCCGGCAAGATGTCCATCGCCGACCGCTTCAAGCTCACCGCCGACCTCGGCTTTGAGGGCATCGAGGCCATGACCGTCGAGGATCAGAAGGTCGAGGAAGAGATGCGCGTTGCCGCCGACAAGGCCGGCATTCCCATCCACTCGGTCATGAACATGGGCCACTGGCAGAACCCCCTTTCCAGCGACAAGCCCGAAGTCGTCGCCAAGGGCCTCCAGGCCATGAGAACCTCCCTGCGCAACGCCAAGGCCTTCGGCGCCGACACCGTCCTCCTCGTGCCCGCCGTGGTCAACCCCGAGACCCGCTATCAGGACGCCTACACCCGCTCGCAGAAGGTCATCCGCGAGGAACTCCTACCCGCCTACCGCGAAGCCGGCGTAGTCATCGGCATCGAGAACGTGTGGAACAAGTTTCTGCTCAGCCCGCTGGAATTCGCCCGCTATATCGACGAGCTTCAGGACCCGCACGTCAGGGCCTACTTCGACATCGGCAACAACGTGCAGTATGCCTACCCGGAGGACTGGCTCCTGACGCTGGGCCCGCGCATCAAGAAGCTGCACCTGAAGGACTTCAAGCGTTCCAACAACCAGTTTGTGCCTCTACGCGAAGGGGATGTGAACTGGCCGGTGGTGCGCAAGGCGATTGACCAGATCGGCTACAAGGGCTTCCTGACCGCCGAACTCCCCGGCGGCGATGAGGCCTACCTCCGCGAGGTGGGCAAGAGGATCGATTTGATCATCGCAGGGAAGTGAAATTGATGGGGGAAAGAACGGGTTTGAGGTGGACGGCATGAGCGAAACTCAGCGAGACACGAACCCTGCCGTGAAGTCGCTGGGTACCGGAACGGACGAGTACGAGCGCCGATTTGCCGAGCAGGTCGGCGCCCGCTACGCCTTTGCGTTCTGGAAAGGGCGGGTGGCGCTCTATGCCGTTCTGAAGGCACTGCGAGTCGGACCCGGCGATGAGATTATTCTCCCGGGTTACACCTGTGTCATGGACGTCAACCCCATCATGTACCTGGGGGCCCGCCCCGTCTACGTGGATATTGAACCCGTCACCTACAATCTCGACCCGGCCCTTCTGGAAGCAAGGATCACCCCCGCCACGCGGCTCATCATCGCGCAACATACCTACGGCTACCCGGCGGACATGGATGCCATCCTGGCCATTTCCCGGCGACACAACGTCCCTGTTATCGAAGACTGTTGTCTGGCCTTCGGCTCCACGATCAACGGACGGCGGGTCGGCACATTCGGCCTTGCCGCCTATTACTCTTTCCAGTGGAACAAGCCGTATACCACCGGCCTGGGCGGCATGCTGACCACCTCTGATCCGGAACTCGCTGAGCGCATCCGAGCCTTGTGCGAAGAGGAGCTTGTCACCCCGGGCGCCAAAGAGACCGCCATGCTCGCCGCTCAACTGGTGGTCTATCGCACCCTCATTTATCCTCGCACTACGGCCCTGGCCACGCAGGCCTTCCGCCTGCTCACGAGGGCAGGGCTGGTCGTCGGTTCATCGAGCACCGCGGAGTTCCGGCCGGAGATGGCCCCCGATTTCTTCAAGGGCATGAGCACGGTCCAAGCCCGGGCAGGGCTTCGCCAGCTCCGCCGGACAGAGCTCATGATGGCTCATCGTCGGCGGATCGCACGCCTTTATGACCAACTGCTCGCTGAAAAAGGCTGGCCCGTGCCGGCGGTCCCCCCCAATCTGGACCCGGTTTTGGTCCGATATCCTGTCCGGGTAGCCGAAAAGGCCAAGGCCCTGGCCGAGGCCGCCGGTCACTTTATCGAACTGGGGAGTTGGTTCGAGTGCCCGCTCCATCCGATCGAGACTCCGCTGGAAGCCTATGGCTACGCTTCAGGTAGTTGTCCCGTCGCAGAGCAGGCCGCTCGTGAGGTGGTCAACCTGCCAACCCACATGCGGGTCAGCGAAAAGACCGCCCGCCGTACCGTCGAATACCTGGCCCGGTTCGCCCCCCCGCCAGCTCGGGCGTAGGGCACGATGAGGCCGCCCGCCACCGTGCGCAGGTTATGGATGGTTCGTCTTAAGTCTGGCCTCTCAGCGTCCGAAAACATGAGAAGGCCCCGGACGCCGGGCACCGCAGCGGGAGCAGGAGGACAGGGCGGCATGCTCAATGCCATGACAGTGGATCTGGAGGACTGGGGCCAGGCCGTACTCCATCCCGGCCACAAGATCACCTCGCGCGTAGCGGCCAACCTGGATCGCGTTTTGACGCTTCTGGACCGGGTCGGGGTTCGGGCCACCTTCTTTGTCCTCGGCAGTGTCTGCGAGGCATTTCCCAGGCTCCTGCCAACCATCAGGGATGCCGGTCACGAGATCGGCTCTCATGGCTATGGACACGAACTCGTCTACCGGATGACACCAGCCCGTTTTGCCGCCGACGTCCGCCGCTCCATTCAGGTCATCGAAGCCCAGATCGGCCAACGGCCCGCCGCTTATCGCGCCCCGGCGTTTTCCATCACCCGAGATTCTCTGTGGGCCGTCCCCATTCTGGCCGGACTTGGATTCCGTTATAGTTCGAGCGTCTTTCCCATTGCCGGACGGCGCTACGGAATCGCTGACGCCCCGCGGTTCCCATATCGCTGGCCCAACTGCGAGTTGATCGAGTTTCCCCCTGCCACCGTGCACCTGCTGGGCCGTAACTGGCCGGTCTGCGGCGGCGGCTACACGCGCCTTCTGCCTGCGGGGATCATGACCAGGGCCCTTCGCCGGATCAATCGTGCCGGTCATCCGGCCGTCATCTATTTCCACCCCTATGAACTGGCTCCTGGTGAGGTTGCGGCTTTTCGCCGTGAAGGCTCCCGCATCTCCTGGCGCCGCCAGCTCACACAGGAACTGTGGCGTTCACGAGTCGCCGACCGCCTGGCCCGGCTCTGCGACGAATTCGCATTTGGAACCCTCGGTGAGGCGTTGGCGTCCATCGCTCCGGCCCTCAAGGAACAGTCGGCGGGCTTGGATTCACAACAAGACGACGATACCCTGGTCTGGGCGGCCTCCTGAACCTCGGCTGCATCAACCTCACGAAAGTGAGGTCCGGCAACACCATGTCTGTGACACTGACTCGCCAGACGATTCGTGACATTGTCGAATGGGATGTCCGTAGCTGGGAGAGCGCTCTGCCATTCTGGGAGCGATGCCTCGGGCAGACAGGGGGCTGCGCGTCCTGGAGGTGGGTGCGCGCAACGGGGGCTTGAGCCATTCCTGGTCGCTGCGGGGCTGCCAGGTGGTGTGTTCAGATCGGGACGGCCCCGCGCCTGCGGCCCGGAAGTAGCATGAACGTTACGGGGTCTCGAATCGAATTGAGTACGCGCGTCAACGCCACCCGTCTGCCATTTGAAGGTCACGCGTTCGACATCGTCGCCTTCAAATCCGTCCTGGGCGGTATCGGGGGAGCGTTGGGTTGGGAAGGGCAGAAGATCGAGATGGGAGAAATGCACCGCGTGCTGTGGCAGGGAGGCCATCTGGCCTTTGCGGAGAATCTGACCGCCTCCCCGCTTCACCGTTTTCTTCACACCCGTTGCGTGAAGTGGGCAGCGCGTTGGCGTTACATTTCACCCGCGGAAATGTCCGAACTACTCGGCGTATTCGCAGCTCGCCAACTGGCCTTTCGCGAGGTTGCGGCGGCCTTTGGCCGACGGGAGTGGCAGCGGAGCATCCTCCACCTGACTGACGCGGACGTGCTCGAACCACTGCTCCCGACGCGCTACAGATACATTGCCCTGGGATGCGCAACCAAATGGCGGACCAGCCGGCTGTACCGGGTTCGCCGGACTCAGCAGGTCACGGCCTCCCCGATGAAGGACAGCACCTGTGCGGCCACCAGGTCTCGATGAAACATAGTCTCGGCCAGGCGCCGACCATTCCGGCCCATCTTCGCTCGGAGGGCCGGATCGTCTTTGAGGGTCTGGATATTCCGGGCAAATGCCTCCTCGTCTCCCTGCCGGCATCCCAGACCCGCCTCGGCAGCCTCGATCAACTCGCGTTGCCAGCCCCCATAACTGAGAACAATCGGCTTGCCGGCGCTGAGTGAGTCGAAAAACTTGTTCGCGCTGTTGTGCTCCAGGACCGGGAAAGGCGCGAAGACAACCATGGACACGTCAGCGGCCGCGAAGAGGTCGGGCAACTGTTCCTTGGGAACGCTGCCGGTGAACTGAACGTTGGTGAGCTTTCGGTCCTCAACCATCTTCATGAGCCGCGGCCGCTCTCGTCCATCACCGACCAGGACGAAGAGGTACTCAGGATCGTCGCGAAGACGGTCGGCCGTTCGAACAACCAGATCCAGCCCATTCGACATCCCGATGGCCCCGACGTGGACGCACACAAATCGCCCTTCCCATCCGCGGTCTCGCCGCACCAGTGAGCCGTCCCTGTCGGGCCGAAACACCTCGGTGTCGCAGCAGTTGGGCGCCACCAGGATCCTCTTGTCCCCCCTGAGCGACGCCTGAACGCCATCGCGCATTCCCGGCGACAGCGCCACCACAGCCGCCGCCCGACGATAGACCAGGCGTTCGAAGTAGCACAGAAACCGCGTAAGCAGCCGGCTGCGAATGTAACCCAGCTCACAGGGCACAGCCGGCCACAGGTCGCGGACTTCAAATACGAATGGGGTGCCACGAACAAACTTCCGCAGCAGGGCCGGCACGGCAACGGTCAGCGGAGTGCTCGTGGCGTAAACGACATCCACACCGGACAGCCTGAGGATCTCCCGGGAACTGGCGGCCATGAAACGGAGAAACGCCAGGATCCGCGCGGCTTTACCCATCTTCTGCGAGTAGCGGATGGGCAGGGCGATCACACGGATGCCGTCCAGCACGAATTCGCAGCGACGGGACAGATCTCCACCGGGCACATCCGCCGGCGTCAACTGCGCAGTAGAAGTCAGCATCGTCACACGGTGGCCGGCCGCCACCCAGCGCCGCGCAAACTCATAGCTGCGCGTTCCCGTGCTGCCGTTGGGAGTCGCGAAGTATTGATGGATATAGGCGATATGCATAGTCAGCGCGAGAGGGCGTGATCCTCCGGCCGGGAGGGTTTGCGCCTGAGCAGCACGAATGAAACCAGGCCCTTGAGGCTTCCCAATCCGTATGAGAAGTGCAGAATGGCAAATACCACCGGCGACAGCAGGGCCTCTCGAATGCCGGTCCGCCGTGCCACGTCCATCGCCCCCGCCAACAGGCCCAGAGCGTAAAGGCACGCAAAAGCCAGCAGGCCCCAGCCGGCCGGTGGCCAGACCAGTGTGGCTGTCATCAGCACAAGCCAGGTCAGTACAAAGAGCAGCGGGGCAATCTGGCGAAGCGTCGCCGGCCGCTGGTGCTTCTGAATGGTGCGAATCCGCCAGTAGCCATACTGGAAGTATTGACGGGCCAGCTTTCGCAGGGAGGTACGCGGATAATACTCACTGCGAATCTGGGGAGTCATGTAGATCTTACCGCCGGCCAGCACCAGGCGCAGATTCAATTCGTCATCCTGGTTCCTGACCAGCTCCTCGTCAAACAAACCGATCCGGTCAAATACCCAACGCCGGTAACTGGCGAAGGTAATCGTGTCCACGTATCCTTCATAGTTCCCCAGGCGGAACATGGCATTGCCGACGCCCACAGGG
Source organism: Phycisphaerae bacterium (assembly GCA_012719955.1). Taxonomy (GTDB): domain Bacteria; phylum Planctomycetota; class Phycisphaerae; order UBA1845; family PWPN01; genus JAAXZI01. The sequence goes on from JAAXZI010000259.1 coordinate 7,091, forward strand.
GTGCTCATGGCCGCGGCAATGCTTCTGCCCACCCAGCCCTCGGCAACCGTACGGATCGGGCCGCCAACGCACCATACCTCCGGATGCTCCATCAGTGCCCGCACCGAGCAGCTCAGGAAATCCGGGGCGTATTCAGCGTGCCCCCCCAACCAGGTGATAATCTCGCCACGCGCTTCCCGTATGGCCACATTGACGCCCGCGGCCACAATCCGCCTGGGATTGTCCAGCAGACGAATGCGGGAATCCTCCTTCGCCAGCCGTTCCACGATGGCTCGAGTACCGTCATTACTCATTCCATCGACGACCAGGATTTCCATCCGGTCTGGTGGATAATCGCCCCTCAGCAGGCTGCGCAGGCAGCGATCGGCGAAATCAGCTTCGTTGCGCACAGCAACAACGACGCTGACCAGTGGCCAGTGATCCTGCGGATCAGCCTGGGATATTCCACCCGGCTCCACTGAAGGTTGATGGGCACTCATGCTATCGGTCAGGACAGGAAGTTCTTCACCTCGCCGGCCACATACCTGATCTGTTCCGGAGTCAGCTCAGGATAGATGGGCAATGCGAGCGTCTCGGCCGCCGCCTTCTCGCTCTCCGGGAAACTGCCTTTTCCGTAGCCCAGATTCTTGAAACATTCCTGTTCATGAAGCGACAAGGGATAGTAGATTTCCGTGCCAATTCCCTTCTCGGTGAGGTGGGCACGCAGGGCATCACGGCGATCGCCAACCCGGATCACATATTGATTATAGATCGAGACGTTGCAGGAACGGATCGTCGGCGTTTTGACCGCCGGGCAGCCGGCAAACAACTCGTCATACATCCTGGCATTCGCGCGACGGCGCTCACTCCAGCCATCCAGGTATTTCAGCTTAACCAGCAGGCCCGCGGCCTGAAGCGTGTCCAGCCGGAAATTGCCCCCGACAAACCGGTGATAGTACTTGGGTTTGCTGCCATGTTGCCGGAATATCTGGCACTTGTCAGCCAGTTCGGGATCCTGCGTCAGGATCATGCCGCCATCGCCCAGCCCCCCCAGATTTTTCGAGGGGAAGAAGCTCAGGCAGCCCAGCGTTCCCATCGAACCGGCCGGTCGGCCCTTGTAGGTGGCGCCGATAGCCTGGGCAGCATCCTCGATGACATACAGATTGCGCTGTCGCGCGATCTCCAGAATCGGGTCCATGTCCGCACACTGGCCAAACAGATGCACCGGTATGATGGCCTTGGTGCGCGGAGTGACGGCCCGCTCGATCTGCTCGGGATTGATGTTGAACGTATCCGGCTCAATATCCACGAATACAGGCTTGGCCCCGATCCGCACGATGCTGCCCACCGTGGCGAAAAACGTAAACGGAACCGTGATGACTTCATCGCCCGGGCCAATCCCCAGGGTCATCAGGGCACACAGCAGCGCATCGGTCCCGCTGGACACCCCCACGCCCCGCTTGCAGGAGCTGTAAGCGGCAACGGCCTCTTCCAACTGCTTGACCTCGGGGCCGTTGATGAATATTTGTGACTCAAGAACCTTATCAATCGCCGCCTTCACTTCGTCACGAATGGTGGCGTACTGGGCTTTCAGGTCCAAAAGCGGCACTTTCATCGCTGCGCACATGTGTGTATCCTTATTCCAGAATCCAGAATCGTCCTTGCCATCAGAACCCGGAGAGCGGCTTGAGCGCGCCGGACTCGCACCGATACTCATGCCCGCAGGCAGCGCACCGTGCATGCTCGAAATCTTTGGGCAGTTGCTCGCCGCACTGACACACCCACCCGTGCTGACGGGCCGGGCTGCCATACATCAAGGCATAGGCCGGAACATCCCGGGTGACTACCGCTCCGGCCCCGATGAACGCGTATTCGCCAATCGTGTGCCCGCACACGATGGTGGCATTGGCCCCAATGCTCGCTCCCCGCTTCACCAGCGTGTTCTTGTATTCGTGCTTGCGCGACACGTGCGACCGCGGGTTTATCACGTTGGTAAAGACCATGCTCGGCCCACAGAAGACGTCATCCTCCAGCGTGACGTTGTCGTAGACCGAGACGTTGTTCTGAATCTTGACATTGTTGCCAATCACGGCCTTGGAGCCCACATTGACGTTTTGCCCGAGAGAGCAATTGCGGCCAATGCGCGCCCCTTTCAGAATATGGCAGAAATGCCAGATTTTGGTGCCACTCCCGATTTCCGCCCCCTCGTCGACGTAGCTTGATTCGTGAACGAAGTAATCGCCTATCGTGTCCGCCACTGCCTGTTTCTCCTGATATGCTATGACAGCCTGACCGGTGCGCCGCCCTCGGCCAGTGACCGTGAGCCGGCTTCGAGGACCCGGACCACGCGAACGCCGTCCGCCCCGTCGGAACGGATCGGCTGGTCCGTCAGAATTGCATCAACGAAGTGTCGACATTCCAGTTGGAGCGGCTCCTGCGTCGACACTTTCGGGATCAGGATGTCGCCGGTACGAAGCGTGATGGCCTCGCTGTAGCTGTCCACGCTCCGAATCTCCGCACCCTTGTCATAAATGCGAATCTTCTCGGAAGCCTCCATGTCGTCAAGGACCACCATCTTCTGGGAACTGACCAGCGTGATCTTGCGAATCTTGTGCGGATCCAGCCAGGACACATGGATCTGCGCCATGCGCCCATCGGCGAACTTGAGGTTGGCAAAGACCACGTCCTCAATACCCTTCTGGAGGTAAGCGTGCCCGGTCGCCGAAACGCTGACCGGTTCGCTCTCGAAAAGATAACAGGCGACGGAAATGTCATGGGGCGCCAACGACCACCATGCGTTCTCCGCCTTGCGGACCACGCCAAGGTTGAGCCGCTGGAAGTACAGGTATAACGGGTTTCCCACTTTGCCGGTCTTGATAAGGTCTTTCATGTAGTTGACCGCCGGATGATATTCCAGCAAATGGCCAACCATGAGTTTTCTTCCGGCCTGGGCCGCCAACTGGACCAGCTCGACAGCCTCCTCGCTCCTGAGCGTCAGCGGTTTTTCAACGTAGGTGTGCTTGCCGGCCAGGAGAGCGGCCTTGGCCACTCGATAGTGTTCGGGGGCCTCCACGGCGATCACCACCGCGTCAACCGCCGGATCGGACAGCACCGCGTCAATGCGATCCACAACCGTGGCCTGCGGATACAAGGCGGTCATTGATTGGCGTGTCTTCTCATTCAGATCGCACACATAAGACAACTTCGAGCCTGGAAGGGTGGCAAAATTCCGCACGAGATTCTTGCCCCAGTTCCCTGCGCCGATCACGCCGATCCGGACCACTTGCGTGTCGCCCTTGTCCGCCGCACTCATGGCACATTCTCCCTTCAGATAACCCGAGTTGCCGTCCTGGGGTATCGAATGCGAATTTTCCACCAGCTCCCCGTCGTCCCTGCCGTCCCAGCTCCACAGAGCCGGCCGCCATCATACCTGGCGGTTCCGATAACCGCAACGGATTACGACGTGACCCGTCCGGATACGAACTCTCCATCGGCACGACTTGAGGCGGAATTCACTCCCAAATCGCTCTTGGGCCCACCATCCGCTGGCTTCGATCGGCTGAGGTCGGCATAGCCATGCTGACATCACCAATGCCTCTGAACCGGCCGGCACATCGAAAAGCAATGCGACCGCCTGGCCAAGCCCCGGCCCGGACACCCACGCTCGATCGACAGCCCAAGGCACGCATGCCGACAGGCGGCTCTCATGGCGCCGCATGTATCAAACCCGGGGCACCTGATCCCGCAATACGGAAGGACCGCCCGGCGATAATCCGAACCTGGTGCTCAGGAATGCCTTCCAGCCGCTATCGTTTGCAGCAGCGATATCCAGCGCGGCAGGACGTGAGACCAGTCCACCTGCTCCGCCGTGTTCCGTGCCCCGCGGGAGAGACGACCCGCCAGGCCAGGCTCCAGGAGAACACGGCGGACCGCCGCGGCCATGCCCTCGGCATCATCATCCTTCACCAGAAGGGCATCCTCTTCGTGGCTGGCCAGATATGGAATCCCCCCCACGTTGGTAGTGACGACACACAGTCCCGAGGCCATGGCCTCCAAGACGCTCACCGGCGTATTATCCACATGGGTCGTGTTCAGAAATATGTCGGCGGCGTCGAGAACCTCGGGGACTTTGGACTTTGGAATTCCGCCCGGCCTCTCGATGCGATCCAGAACGCCCAATTCCCCCGCTGCCTTCAGAAACTCCTCAAGACTGCCGTCGCCCTTGTCCGGTCCGACCATGCACAACCGCACGTCGGGGAAGTCACGGCACAGCAGGGCCACGACCCGGGCCGCCAGGGATGGATTATAAATGTGATTGAATGCCCGCAACCATACCAGGCGCGGCTGCGGCGCGCTTCGCAGCCGAAAACGATAGCTGCTCAGCTCCAGGGCATTCGGCACGATGGAAATATCTTCCCGGAAGGGCCGCATGGCCTGCTGAAGATAGCTCGAGGGGGCAACAACGGCCGCGGCGCTCCTCAGCAATCTGCGAACCCGCCCCGGCCATCGCCGTGCGAACACGGGCAGACTCCCGCCGTGTAAAGCCAGCACATAGGGCTTTCCCGCACGCCGCAGCGTCCAGCAGACGGCCTCCGCCCAGATGAAGGCTGGTCCGCTGTACACCTCCACATAGGCGCTCTCATACCTGCGGCGCTCGCGCCAGGCGGTCGCCACCATGTCTGCAAGGCGGCTCATCCGAGCCATCCGCGAAGAAGTGGTGATCGTCTCCAGGCCCGCTGCCGTCAGGCGCAGCGCGAGCGACTGGCAGGTCGATACCGACCGGCCCGCGGCGGTCAGAAAGTTGCCCACCACTAATACCGCTGCCATTACGGCCGCTCTCCTGAGGTAGATAAGCCGGACAATCCACCGGTCCTCGTGTCGGAAGCCTGCCCACGAAACGCCAACTCGCGGTCTTCGCTTGAGAGCCGGCTGATCACCGTGCGAAACTTGCCGTTTGCCGTGCGTGGAATTGAATCCACCAACTCAATCCGAATGGCCATGGTGTTCCCCACACGCTCACGCAACCGCTCGATGATTGACTGTCCATCCGCCTCTTTGTAGTCGTCCAGGGGCACGATCCTCACAAGCAGTTGGCACAGCGATTGCTGCTCAACCTGGGCCTCCTGAATTGGCAGATCGGTCTTGAAAACCGCCGTGATCCGCCCGAGAGTTCGGCCATCCGGCGTCAGAACCGTGTCATCAGACCGGCCTTCGACCGACCTCAAGAGGGGCAATCCCCGCCCGCAGGCACAACGACTGCCTGTGGAATCGATAACGGCTCGGTCCCCCACTTCGTAGCGAACCAGAGGCATATCCATGTTCAGCAATCCGGTCGCCACCACGCGTCCCGGTTGCCCCGGCTCGGCCGGTTTGTCTGAATCGTCTTCCAGGATCTCCAACACCCCCACGTCAGGCCAGATATGCAACGATCCCTGCTCGCATTCGCTGGCCGCGCAGACGATTTCGGTCATACCGTAGGTCTCGCGTACCGGGCAACCGAATACACGCGATATGGTTTCGCGCTGATGGGCAAAGAGAGGCTCCGCGTTGCTGATGACCACCGCCAGGCGTGGGGCCTCCAGACCGTTGACCTCTGCCAACCGGGCCAGCGTATACATGGAGGATGAATAACCCAGCATGTAACGAACCCGATGACGGCGCATGGCATCCAGGTAGGCGGAGATGTTCTCCGGGCATAAGTGATAGGAGGACATGTAAAGCTGGCGCATGGCGAAATTCCAGACCCAGAAAGGCGGTCGTTTCTGGTCAAACGGTGTGACCAACTGTCCGCCGATATGGACCCATCGATCCCGGTCGCTGACTCCATGCCATCGCCGCGCGCGGGCCTCGAATAACGCATACCATTCCTGCGCCGTCCGCCTGCTCCACCAGACGCTTAAAGGCTTGCCGGTCGTTCCGCTGGTGTGCTCACTGAACATCCGGCGTCTGTCGCAGCCGTCCGCGACGAATGCGCCGGGATTCTCCCGCAGCACATCCTTTTTCAGGATCGGCCAGTTCTCCAGTCGCGCCCATTCGCCATCCTTGCGTCGACTCCAGTAATCGCGGTAGTAGGGAACCTGTGTCGCGGCTCGCTCCAGCAGCAGCCGCAGTCGCTGATCACGCCAGACCTTCCACGCCGCGCTGTCCCAGGTTTCGCGCTGATGAGCCTCGGTGATGAGCTGTTCTGAACTGCGCCCCTGTCGCCAGTAGTTGAGATAATAACCCCTGGCGCTGGCAGCCATCACGCGCAGAGGGTACGGAAGACGATGATAAACGCTCAACCAACGGCTCATGTCAGCACGGTCCCTTTTCTGACGCCCAGCCCGGTGATTCAGCCCTCGGCCGCCAAGAGCCGGTAAAGCTGACTTTCCAGCAGGCCCATATTTCGATGCCGACTTCCGCGTTCCTCGACTCGCGATCGGTTCGCTTGCACCGCCTCGCGCACCAGCGCCGCGGACTCCAGGCTCTGCCGGATGCGCTCGGCCAACTCCATCGCATCGCCAGGGGCGAACATCAGAGCCGTCCGGCCTTCGTCCAGCCAGCCCTGGTTGCTTGGAATCCGCGACACGACAGGAAAGATGCCGCAGGCCATGGCTTCCAGCAGGGACAGCGAAGATCCGTCAAACAAGGACGCGGATACATAAATATCGTGGTCGTAAAGCAGCTCGGCAATCCCGGAATGTTGATACCCTCCCAGGAACCGGACGGTTCCCTCCAGCCCTTCTTTTCTGGCCAGTGTCCTCAATTCCGGCTCCATTGGCCCCCCGGCCGCGAAGGTGCAGGTAAACTGCGTGTTGCCCCTCTTGAGAATCGCACAGGCCCGTAGGATCGTAACCGGGTCGTACACCGCCCGAAGCCCGCGGGTGCACAGAAGCCGAACCGGAGAATGCCATTCAACCCTGGGACGGTACGGCAGCGCGTCCATGTCCACCCCCAGGGTGGCGGTCAGGATTCGCTCTCTCGTCACCCCGAGCTCCTCCACCACTTCTGCAAGCTGCCGGGAGACCGGGTTGACCAACGCCGCCCGACGCAGCGACGGCCTCAACAGCATCCGGCGCGGCAGGGACTTGGTGTGCCCCAGGAGGTCCCCTCCGTGAGCGGTGAGGACATAAGGTCGAAAGCCCGACAGCAGGCAGACGGGGCCGGCACTGCTGACATACTGACCATGCACGATATCCGGGCGGAGCCGTCGCAAAATTTTCCGAAGACTCAGACCCGCCCACAGGTACTTCCACTTGGACCATGGCCGCCGGGCGCTGGCCCCGTGCGAAATGTCGAACGTGGGGACGCCGTAGTCCGGGATCTGCCGGTCGAAAGCGATCCAGAACACCTCGTGGCCACGCTGCCTGTAGAAGTCGATATAGGGTCGCGTGTGCGGGAACGTCCCCCCCGACACCACGGCGATCCTGAGCTTGCGCATCCCCCCACTCTCTGCCACATGGCGTCCCTCATTGGCCATCGCACAATCGGCCGCCTGCTTCTCCCTATCCACCGCCAACTCCAGAGCCTGAGCTCCTGCCGCTCAGAAGATCACGGTACAGTTCCAGCGTCCGATCGACCATCCTCTCCATCGAAAAACGGTCTTCGGCCACCCGGCGGGCCGCCGCGCCTAAACGCAAGCGCAAATTCTCATCCGCCAGGAGGCTGCGGATGGCAGCGTAAGCCGCCTGGTCGTCCTCCCGGTTGACAATCATCCCCGACACGCCGTCCTCAACCAGTTCGTCGGCCCCGGGGAAATCGGTGGTCACCACCGGCAGACCGGACGCCATGGCCTCCAGCAGCGCATTGGGGAAACCTTCTCGCAGGCTTGTAAAGCAGAACAGGTCCGCGCCGGAAAGAATGCGGGGCACATCCCGGCGAAGCCCCAGGAAATGGACAATGCCCTCCAGCCCCATCTCCTTTACCTGCCCCTGCAGTTCCGCCTCCAACTCGCCGTGGCCGACGATGACAAAATGAACCGGCAGAACCCCCTGGCATCGCCGGGCCACCCGAAACAGCATGGGATAATTCTTCGGAGGCGACAGCCGCCCCACCATCACAATCACTTTCTGGTCCGCCGGAATACCCAGCTCCGTCCGCAGCAACGGATCGCCGGGCGCTGGGCCGTAAGCCTTCAGGTCGATGCCGTTGTAAACCACGTGAAACCGTTCGGGCGCCAGACCGAGCCGTTCAGCCACCACGCGGGCGCAGGCCCGGCTGTTGGCCACAAAGTGCATCCGGCGACTGGTCAGCCGCTCCAACCCCCTCAGCAGCGCCACCCTGGCCAGACCGGTTCCGCGATGGGTGATGAGAATGCATCGCGCCCCCGCCAGCATGGCCCCGATCCGGCCCCAGACAGCCCCGCTGTACAGCCAGCATTGGACAATGTCCGGCCGCGAACGTCGGATGGCCGCGGCCAGATCGCGAACGAACTTCACCGGCCGAGCCTTACTGCGCGGCACACACTCAACGGGAACGCCCGATTCGCGGTAGACGCGGTGGCCCTCGTCATCAAGCGCCGGGCTGTAATACAAAACCTGGTGGGAAACCACACTCGGATCGCTGCGGGTGATCAGCGCGTGCAGTTGCATTTCCGCCCCGCCGATCCCGATCTGGGGCATAACGTGCGTGACTCTAATGGGAGCGGACATACGCGCAGGCTCTCACCAGCGGGCGACCTGACGGATCGAGAGTGGATCCGACACGCCAAAGTCTGACCATCCCAGGTCGCCCTCCCCTCCGAATGCGGCATACTCACCGGCTTGGCGCCGCTGAGCAATCATCCGCCGGGAGTAAGCGGACGTGTATTTTTCGATGATTCCGATGGCATACAAGACCGACAGGTGCATGTACGCCTGGTTGGCAAACACCATGTCTCCCAGCGCCATTCCCGCCATGGTGGCCACAAACAGACGCCGGTCCAGCGGTAACTCCGACGAAACCAACATCCGCAACAGCCGCCAGCCCAGCGTGAGCACCCACGCCAGCAGAATGACGGCGGTAATCCCTCCAAACGCAACATTGGTATAGATGAAAGAGTTATGGGCGGTAATACCCGCGGCAGAGACTTGGGCGCGAGACGGCCCCCGTCCCACCAGGGCGGTATCCCACATATCGTAGAGTGTCTGAATGTGATATACATCCTGACGACGGCTCCCCAGGCCCGCCCGATATTCCAGCACTTCAATCGAGTCGGCCAGCATCAGGGACAGATGAGAGGCTGCCACCAACACCACTCCAACCACTACGATACCCGCCAGGCGCACTCCGCGGCCGAGCAGGATCGTGATCGCCAGCATCGCCATCCCACACGCAAACAGGAGCACGCCGCTGCGCGAGGCGGTCCGGAACAGGATCATCACCAGCGTGGCCGCCAGAATCCACAGCACCGGAGCCATCCAGGCGCGTCGAATGCTCTTGAGCGCCCGCAGGGACCAGAAGAGAAACGACACCGCAAACAAGCCTGACAGCGTGGCGAGTTGGTTCGCGTTGCCGAAGGACGCCCCCACGCTGTACTGCTCAAGCCTTAGACGATTGTCTTTTCTCCCGTAGAATTCACCCCCCATCCAGACCGCGGCGATGACCAGGAGGGTCATAAAGACCAGCATCCGTTTCTCGGTTGCTTCGTTTCGGATGAGATAGCAGACCATCAGCAGTTGGAAGCTCCAGAACAGGAATGACCGGAGGCCTTCGCCGAAGATGGGTGGCTGCCCGTTGAGCGACTGGGAGACATTGGCCGCCAGCGTCATGGCGGCCGCAAACCAGAAGGATATCGGCAGCCGTTCGCCCTGGGCGAGCTGAATGGTCAACCCGATTCCACCGGCAACCAGGAGCAGCAACCCACCAAGACCCGGGATGAACGCCGATCCCGTCGTGAACATGAACGTGCTGTTGAACAGCGTGATGTAGAGAGCGGCCTCCACGGCTTTGCGCGCCAGAGAGGGCGGACGCTCGATGCCGAGTGGATCATCAGTAGCATTGGTTGTCAATTCCAACGGCGCCTCATACGTGGCCGGCCATTGGGTGTAAGGTGTCGTATTAGCGCTCATTCGGCGGTCTCCCCGGCTTTTCCATTGTGAGCATGTAGTTGAGCATCTGCCGGCTTCGCACTGTTGGGTGGGTCGACGGCAGGCTCATGATCTTTCGCTTCGGCACCGGTCGGCAGCGGATAATCATAATCCGTTCGATTAATGTAACCCTCGGAACCGTTGAAGTTCACAACTCGCCCCGGAACTCCAACCACCACGGCATGATCAGGAACATCCCGGGTGACCACGCAGTTGGCTCCGATGGCCACATGATCTCCAATCCGGATGCCCCCGAAGATTTTTGCGCCAGGCCCGATGTAAACGTTGTCCCCGATGTTTGGTACGCCACGGCGTTCGCCCCGACTGGCCTGCCCAATCGTAACATCCTGGCTGATATTACAGTTCCGCCCTATTCGAACTCCTGAATTGACATGGATACCGCCGAAGTGACCAATGTAGAAACCGGGGCCCACGACGGTTGGAAAGGGAATGCTGATGCCAAACTTGTAGATGTACCTGCGATGGAACAGACGTGCGATCAGGTAAATCGGAAACCATGCCGCGGATTGATGCGAAAGCCAGGCAGTAACTCTCATCCAGAACGAGTATTTGAAGCCCACGCCGAAAAGGAGTTCACGTGCCAGCAAACGCCAGTTTGTCCGCCCATGGTAGCGGTGCAGATCAGAGCGGATCAGGTAACAGACCTGCCGAAAAGTCATGGAATCGGGCTCCAAAGAGCAGGGGAGACCGCTATCGGGAGAACCTTCAGGATATCAGCGCGCGTTCGATGTACTGACGGCTGACCCGATCCCAGCCGTAGAGCTTCGAACGTTCCAAATTCCTGGTCCCCATTTGACGCCGCAAGGGGGCATTTTCGATCAACTGGAGGAGAGCGTCGGCCATCTCATCGGGGCGGTCAGGCTCCACGACGATGCCATTGTCCCCGGTGTGGATGGCGTCCTGGCTGCCGCTGATGTTGGTCACCACGGCAGGCAAACCGGCGGCCATCGCCTCGATCACCACCAGGGCAAACATCTCCCAGATGGAAGGCGAGAAGAAGATGTCTGCCTGCTGGTACATGGCAATCAGCTCGTCGCCGTACAAGCCGGGGCAGAGAATGACCCGCTCCTCAAGTTCAAGCTCTTTCACAAGCGGCTGCCACTCCTCAAGCCATCTACCGACAATGACGTAACGCGCTTGCGGAGCGCGGGCCGCAACCTTCGCAAATGCCCTGATCCCCGTCCCGTAGGCTTTCTGCGGATGATTCCGCCCGACGCTGAGGATGATCAGCGAATCGGCCGGAAGCCCCAGTTTTTCGCGGATATTCACGTCCACGCGGGACTTGAACTTGTCCAGATCCACGCCATTGGGAATATCCAGGATTCGATCGGGGCGAACACCAATTTCCTCCATCAATTTTCGGGCATGGCTACTGATTGCGATGGCGCCCACGGAATCATTCAGCGCATCGCGCAGAATCGCGTCGATGTTCCATCTCTGCCTGTAACCCCAGTAAAACTTGGTCAGTTCTCCACCGTGGCAGGTGATCAGATACCTGGGCAGGGGACGAATGCGGCTGAGCCACACCCCGGTGGGATAGCCAAAGTGAGCCGACACCAGGTCGGGGCGGAAATCTCGAAGCAGCGCGGCAATACTCCTGACCGCAAACCCCTGAAACGGGAATCGATGATAGCCAAACCGCGCCGTGCCACGCAGCATCCTGAAGCGTTTGACGCTATATGTCGCATCAGGATGCGTCGCTTTGTCGGTAATGGTATTCATCACGCAGACCTCGTGGCCTTGACGGGACCACTGGCAGGCCAGGTGATGCATGACGAGCTCCGCCCCCCCCACCCAGGGCAGAAAGGATGGACAGACGATTGCGATCCTGATGGCTCAGCCTCCTTACAGCAGGGACTCGTAGAAAGTCAGCAGCTTGCGCGCGCTGGCATCCCAACTAAAATGCTTTTCGACGGTGGCACGATTACGGCAGCCTGTCGCAGCGCGGGCCTCCGGGTGCTCAGCCCACCAGACCATGGCATCGGCGAGCCCTGCCACATCGCCCGGCTTGACCAGGGTCCCCGCCTGATGATCCTCGATAAAGCGGGGCAAGTGCCCCACCTGCGACAGGATCAGCGGAAGACCCGAACTCATGGCTTCCAGCGCAACCAGGCTGAACGACTCGTACTGGCTTACCAGGGTGAAGCAATCGGCCGCACGATACTGATCGGCCAGGGCACGCCCACTCAGAAAGCCGGGAAACTCCACGGCCCCGCTTAACCCCAGCCCCTCCACTTTCCGGCGAATCACGGGCAGGCAGTTGCCGTCCCCGACGATCGTCAGCGTAAGCTCCGGCAAGCGACGGCGGGCGGCGGCAAAACCGTCCACAAGGAAGTCCAGGTTTTTCACAGGAATACAACGTCCGACAAAGATGAACCGGCATTGACCGGCCCTCCCGGAACGTTTTTCCGGCGGATGAAAGAGGTCCATATCGCAGCCGGCCACGATCAAGGCGGGTTTGAGACCCATTTGCAGCGCGCCCTCGTAGGAGGCGCCGTGAGTAAAGCAGCCGGAACAGCGCCGCGTCCAGGCCGCCATGGTTGGCGTCGGGGGCCCCGGAAAACGGACCACCGCCTTCCGTCCGGCCTCCGTCAACCGCGCGGCCACTTCGGCCAGGGCGCATACCTGGAAGACATCCGTATCCCTGTCCCGGGCGAGTATGTGGGAAATCACCCGCCGACCGAACCAGAGGTCATCCTTGCGCCGGGCGCGCATACCAATCGAACGCACTACCCGGTATCGACTGTTCCCATGCCGGTACTCAAAGCCTCTCAGGTATGGAGACCGGATGTAATGCGTTTCGAATTCTTCCAGCGGGCAATCCAGCCCGAACACCCTCCGGCCCACCACAAACCGCACCTGGGCCCCCAGCCGCTGCAATGCCCGGGCCATGTTCAGGTCAAAGCATTCACCCCCGCCGCGCAGAATGCCCATCATGCGGTTAATGAACGTGATCTTCATGGCACGACGCATCCTCTGATCTGAATCCTCAGCCGGCGGCTTCCGGTGTCTTGTGACAGAGCTCTCCCAGCGTACAGAACCGAACCTGATCTCCGGCCGACAGGACATGGTCCCAGAACCGCTCCAGGATCTGCCGAATGGTCAACGGTTGCCCACGACCCGGTCTGTCGAACTCCCAGTAATGCGTCGCCAGGCAGAAAACGCCGCCATTTTGTCGAACGCGGTCAAAAGCCGCGACCAGGCTCTCCAATGTGACCACCGGCGTCAAGCCATGGTACGGCAATTCCCGATGTCCATCCGGAAAAACAAGCGGCCAGGGCCGCCGAAAACCATGCCGACGGTGCCACAGCCGCTCCCGCAGTCCGATGGCCAGCACCCGCGGATCCCACCCGCGCACGGAAGGCTTGAAAGAAGGAATTCCACTGATGTGCAACCCTGCGGAGACAACTGCCTGATAGCCGCGTCCCCCCAGGGAGTTGTGGGGCGGCACGAAGACCTGGATCGGTTGCCCCAGCAGCTCTTCAAGATACTTACGGCCCGCGCGCACCTTTCCGGACAGATCATCGCCGGCAACAAATTCATACCCGTCGGGCTCGTCCCGGTGATGGTAACCATGAAGCGTTGCATGAACCCGCCGGGCCGCGATGGCCTCGCGCAGAAAGTCGACCAGCGCTGGATTCTCCTCGAGCGGAAAGAGTCGGTTGCCGGTCCAGTGCTCCTTCGGCACGACGCCCGATTTTGTGCAGGCATGCACCGGTACGATCGACAGCGATACCGGGCAGGTATCCCAGATCCGGCCGTAACACGACTCCAGATCCTGCGGCCTCGTGAAGTAGCAGGTGTCGTCGTCGCGGATGGCGAAGTACACCGGATTCAGGCTCATGATCCTTCTCTCCCGATGCCTCTATTCCCGGAGAAGCACATGACATGCCTTTCCCAGTCTTTTCCTACCGAAGCCCACTGCCGGTCAACACCTCCTCAGCCTTGGCGCTTCGCTCTCGCCCTCTGAGCAATCTCACGAGACTCGCGCCTGGTTTCGGAACAAGCGACTCGATCAAGCGAATATCCTCGGGTGAAGCCAGCCGCAGGAAGACTACGGCATACACGAGTAATCCAACGGCCAGGTACATTGGAACAATCCATTGCCGATACAACAGGATCTGCAGCAAACCACACGCTGCCAGCAGAGCCCCTGGCAGCAGCACCGTTCGCAGCCCTTGCTTGTCCATCCGGAATGAAAAGATGTCTCGCAGCAGATGCACTGAATAGATCCCATGGGCCAGCTTGGCGGCCACCCGCGACGCGGCAATGCCTGCCAGCCCCAGCGTCCAGCCGAAGGGAACCAGCGTGGCCAGGAGAGTGATGCTCTGCAGGATGATGCTCACCAGACGCTTCTTGGGTGACGCCAATACCATCACACACATCGAATGCGGGCTGAACCCTCCGGAGACAAGCAGAACCAGCGTCAACACCATGAAAGGCGCTGCCCCGGCACGATAAGCCGGCCCCCCCAGGAGGTCGATCAACCAGAATGAGCCAATCATCAGGGCCGTGCAGACCGGAACCAGCACGTAAATGTAGACGCGTCTCAAACGCTCAAACCCATGTCGAACAGCCGTCACTCCGTCCGCCGCAATCGTCGAAATGTTCGCCAGGGCCACATTGTTCATGGATTCGATCAGCGTGAACAGCCGATCACAAAGGGTTCGCGGGATGTAGTACGTCGCCAGGGCGCTCGGCGTCATCAGAAGCCCGACCAGCCATTGGTCCGCGAACATCACCAGGTAACCGGCATAGTCCTCGGCATAGAAGGGCCACGACTCCCTGATGTATCTCAGGATTTCCCGCCATCGGACAGGACCGATCAGATAGTGCCGAACGTGAACAGCGCCAACCAGGGCCACGACCGCGTTGGCCCCCGCCATCCCCAGGAGCATCCCCGGCGTACCGAACAACAGATAGCTTCCGATCGCACTGACCGGCTGAATGATCTGGGAAAGCAGCGTATTGATCCCCATCTGGGTGAACAGGGAGCATCCGCGCATGAGCTGCCAGACGATCGAGTTGAATCCCAGGGCCAGGATAGCTGGCGCCAGCAGGGCCACGTGAAAAGCGTCTGCCGAAGCGCTCACCGTTTCCGTCTGATCATCTTCCAGCAGCAGCCCGGCCAGCACTTTCGATCCAGCCACTACGGCCAGCGAACACACGATCAGCATGCCAGTCGTGACCGCCACGAAGGCATGACTGAGGCGTGCGGCTTGTTCCGGTTCGCTGACCCGTAACCGGGGCATCTGCCGGGCCAGATATAACCCCAGCCCCATGTTGCTAACCAGGTAGCTCAAGGAACCGAGCATGCCCAGCACGGAAATGAGCGCAACATCCGACTGCTTCAGGACACGTGTGTAGAAAACCACGCTCACCAGCGCGCTGACCATCCCGGTCACACGGGTTGCCATCAGGATCAAGGTATGGCGCGCAGCCGTTCGGGCAATGCTCATGTTGAACTCAGATCGGAACTGCTGGCCGAGATCATCGCTCGCCTGGCGCGCCGGGCGAATGTGCGCCCAGCAGCCGGCCGAACTCCTCCAGCCCCTCGTACCGTTTCTTCCATGTCGTGAACAGCAGCCCCCTGGCGTGCGGTGTGCGATCCAGGATTTCCAGTGCCTTGCGGGTTGCCGCCGTCACATCGGTCACATCGTCGAAGTTGATGCTCGCCACCTGCCCGTGTCCTCGTTCGGCGAAGAATTTCAGGCTCTTTTCCAGATCCTTGCCGGTCCAGTTGCAGATCAGCATGTCCCCGGGCAGCCCTTCCCAGCTCCCGGCCATGGTTCCCTCAACAAGGTAATAATGGTCCCGCGCGTTCCCCGCCGGGGAGAACATGTCATGCCAGGTCACCAGCTCGGCGCCGGGCACGACCCGCCTCACGGTCGCCACCGTTCGCCGTACGTGGTTCGCCAGTATTTCCCCCGGCGTCTGGCCGGTGCCCTTGCATGCAGCGCAGCTCCCCCCTGCCCGTATCTCGTTGTAGCCCAGGAACCATCGCTTTGGGGAGCCCAGCGTCCTGTGCAGGCTCCTGATCTGCCGTTCGAACACTGCATCCGCCGCCGGTTCAGTCATGCAGGCGTCCACCTGACCTCCGTGGACCACCAATGGGTGATAGAAGCTGACCTTCAACCGGGTGCCGTCCGCCAACCCGTTGAGCATGCGGATCGAAGGCGGCTCGTGATACCGATCAAAAACGCCCAGCCAGGCCCTTGCTCGCCCCAGGCGTCTGTCTTCGACGCGGGCGTAATCCCGCTCCTCCCGGTAGGTGATCCGACCGTCTATGCTGCGGACCGTCAGAGGGCATCCCTGCCGGCGAAGGACGTTCACCAACCCGATCTCCACCAGTTCCGCGTCGTCCAGCCACACCCGTCCGCGGCGTCCATGCCACACCCCCAGATGCACGATGATTTCGGTGTAATCCAGCGAATTGAAAACCGCATGCACCTGTTTCCAGCCCTGCGAAGCCGCCACCGCGAACGAATTGTATGCCAGCGGCCGATTCGTCCCCGGGGAGAGCCCACTCACGCTGATATTAAACGAGTTGGCGGGCTCCAAACCCTGCGTCTGGACCCATACGCTCACTCGGTAGCATCGGCGCGGCGTGACTTTGACCCGCTGGTTGATTCGGGCCAGGCCCGGCGGCCGGGTGGATGCTGACGGCTCCAAGCGGATGGATTGGCGGCCCGATCTCGCTACGCTCGAATCCGGTATGGTCACCTTTCCGGGACCGTCCTGGGAGCTCCACTCCACGAACCGGTTTTCTTCCGCACGTTCAAAACCGCCATCGCGGAGGAAGGCCGTCGGATCAGGAACCAGTTGGGCGACTCCCCCGCGCACCTCGAAAACGGCATCGCGAACCTCGAACCCCTCCGCCAGATTCGGATCATACGCGAAAAGCCCCTCCGCGCGGGAAACCACTCCAACGTGCGGGATGATCTCGATACCCTGCAACCTGGCGGCCCGAAGCACCTGCTGGACGTGCCGGTAGTAGGGGCTGGAGGGTCTGTCGTGCCCGTATTTTTCCAGGGTCATGAACTTGGCATCGGACAGGACTATGCCGTTCAAGCCCGCATCACGCGCCCGGCTGATCAGTTGAAGCGTGGCCGTTACGCTCACCGGATCTGCCAGGTTGACCTGGGCATATACCCAGCGCAATGGATAAGGCTCACCTGCCGCGGCGGTGGACAGTATTGCCACCGTCAGCCAGGCCATGATCACTCGATGCGTCGCAGCTCTCATGAAATCGGTCGCACATCCGGCTTGTGGCCACGGAGCGCTTTTCCAGCGATGCCGCCAACCAAGCCTCATCGGATCGTTTGCAGGTCCAAATCGGTTGCCCTATTTACCGTCGGTCCGAAGTGTCTCTGACAGAAAGCTCTGAGTTGGGCACGGCTCATTCCCTTGGTGTGCACAGCACGGCCCTGTATGGAGGTCCAGTACTCATCCAGCGACTTAATTACTCTGGGGGGGACCCCTGCTGCCACACTGTTGGAAGGAATGTCTTTGGTGACCACTGCGCCCGCACCGATAACCACGTTGTCACCTATGGTGACACCGGCCAGAATAATAGCGCCGTAACCGATGAACACATTGTTCCCCACGCGAATCGGAGCAAGTAAGCTGATCTCGGGGTGCTTGTCACGGAACACCCACACTCCGCCGTCATGGGTAATGAATTGAGCTTGAGTGATGCTGACGTGATCTCCGAGAGTAACCAGGTATGGCTCCGCTCCGAAATCGGCGTCAAAGAGCCGGCAATCCTTGCCAATTGTAACCCCCTGCTAGCGTGCATACCCCACCGGATCCAGATGACGCTCAAGCATGCCCCGGAGGACGCTGAAGATACGGGGTAGCCTTTTTATTAATGCAATCAGTTTCCGCATCCCATGTACCTCAAACACGCCGTTTTATCCGCGTCTGGGTAGTCTCCTGCGTTGCACTCTGTGACCTGTCAGTCCATACTGTCTGACAGACCGCATGCTGGAATGATTGCTTATGCGAACTCGCACTTGCCCCGACAACCCCTTCGGCCCCACCCGCGCCGGCTACGCCTTCGAGAAGGTCGCCCGCCGGAACGGGCCGCACCTCGACTTCGGCTGTTTCCAGGCCGAATTTCTCAATGCGCTCAGCCGTGTCGCTCCGGCACGGCGGCTGGTCGGGGTCGACGCCAATGGTCAGGCCATCCAAACGGCCCGGCAGCGGTTTCCGCATCTGGAGTTGATCCACGCTTCCAACCCTCTGCCGCTGCCCTATGAAGACGAGACCTTCGAGTCGATTACGCTGCTCGATGTGCTCGAACACGTGGCTGACCAGATCGCTCTGCTGAATGAACTGCGCCGTACGCTGCGCGATGACGGCGTCCTCATCGTGACCGTCCCGCGGCAGTATCCGCTCTCGTTCCTCGACCTGGGCAACCTGAAATTCCGCTTTCCCCGGCTGCATCGCCGCTTCTACCTGCTGCGGCACACCCGCGAGGAATACGAGCGACGGTACGTGTCCAACCCCGACGGCCTGATCGGCGACGTGTCCGCCGAAAAAGCATGGCACGAGCACTTCACCGAGCAACATCTCGCCGAGATTCTGGCCCGAGCCGGGCTGGAGGTGGTAGAGTTCGACGGCAGCGCCTTCTTCACCCGCGCTATCAATCCGGCCGCCCTGCTGCTGAACCGTGTGGGCGTCATGCGCCGCCTGCTGCAACGTCTCGCGGCCGCCGACGCCAGGCGCTTTGCCTCCATGAACCTCTTCTGCACGGCGAGAAAGAAACCCCCGGCCTGATTTAGCAGTGAGAGCGCTGCTCCGTGGCCACGGCCCCGTGCCCAACCGCCCCATAAGGCCTCTCGTCAGGCGGAAGCAATGCCACCATCCGGAACTTCCAGACGGCCAGCATGGTGGCTATCACCACGCCCATACAGACCAGAATCACGTATCGTGTCCGCAGAAAAATCACCGCTCCACAGCCGATGGCCGCGAAACCGAAGGCCAGCCCGTAGCTGATCGCCACCACCTGCCGCACGCTGTACCCGCGGTCCACGAGCTGGTCGTAGAAGTGGCTGCGGTCGCCCATCATCAATGGCTGGGCGTTGCGCCAGCGACGCAGCAATGTCAGCATCATGTCCGCGATGGGCAGCCCGAAGACCATGATCGCCCCCAGCATCCAGCGGATAATCCCAGGATCGGCAAATAGCAGGATCATCACCGCCGCGTTCAAACCCAGCAGCATCGAGCCGGCATCACCCATGAAGATCGAGGCCGGGTTCAGGTTGTACGGCAGGAAACCCACGGCCGCGCCCAGCATGGCCAGGGCCAGCACCAGCCGCTCGTTGCTCAGCGCCTGGTCTGGGGCGTAGACGGCCAGGTGCAGGGCCAGCACGAAGAAACCCAGCGAAATGATCCCCAGCACCCCGCTGCACATCCCGTCCATCCCGTCGATCAGGTTGGTTGCGTTGCACGCACCCACGATGATGAACAGGCTCAACGGAACCGAAAACATCAGCTCCAGCCATTGCAGCGTCGGATCGCCCGACTCCCCGATGACCGAGGCCCGGACGAATACATGGAACGAATCGCGGCCCACCCCTACCCACAACAGCAGCAAACCTACGCCGATATTGAGAACCAGCTTCAGCCGCGGCGGCATGTTGCGCAGATCATCCAGCAGCCCCACCAGCATGATCAGCAGCCCCGCCACCAGGATGCCCCCCAGAACAAACGGGCGAACCGGGTACCCCTCCATCTTCATGCCCAGCAGAATCCCCGCCGCCCAACCGGCGAAGATCGCCACCCCGCCCATGTAGGGGATCGGCTGCTTGTGCGGTTTCAGAAAGTCGTCCGGCCGGTCCACGATCCGGTACTTGCGGGCCACGGCCCGGCAAATCGGCGTCGCGACCAGAACCACCAGAAAGGAAACCAACGCCACCGGCCAAAGCTCCCTCAGGAACTCACCTGCCGGCCGGGACACCAGTGACAGCATCTCAGGATTCAATGCACACCTGCCTGCAACCGTCTATTCCTCGCCCCCACGCGATCATTCTGAGATTCTGCCCCGGAAGATTCTGTCTTGGAAAAATGTATGCCATGACTCTGCAGCAGCGCCGGACCACGCCGGTCACTGCCGAAACGACATGAAAGGCCTGCCCATGCCTGGCCCCGCCAGCATACGGGACCGCCCCCGGGCCTTCAACCCCGCGCCCGCATCCACTTCACGAACTCCGCCAAGCCGGTGCGCAGGTCTGTGCGCGGTTCAAATCCCAGCTCCGCGCGGGCCCGGCTGATGTCCGCAAAGGTCCGTTCCACATCCCCCGGCTGCATCGGCAGCCTCTTGATCTGGGCCGCCTTGCCCAACGCCGCCTCAATCGCGGCAATCAGCTCGTTCAACGACACCGGGTTCGAGTTGCCCAGATTGTAAATCCGATACCCCTTGCACCGCTCCACCGCAGCCATGACCCCCGCCACGATGTCATCAATATAGGTATGGTCCCGCATCATGCTGCCATCGCCGAAGACCGGGATGGGCTCGCCGTGCTCGATCAGCCGGGCAAACTTATGAATCGCCAGGTCCGGCCGCTGCCGGGGACCATAAACCGTGAAGAACCGCAGGCAGGTGACATCAAGTCCAAACAGATGATGATAAGCGTAGCAGATCAGCTCCCCCGCCTTTTTCGTGGCCGCATAGGGCGAAATCGGGTAATCGACGTTATCCGACTCGCTGAAGGGAACCTTGGGATTATTTCCGTAAACGCTTGAGCTGCTGGCAAATACGAATTTTGGAATCTTGAATCTGCGCGCCGCCTCCAGCAGGATGCAGGTGCCGCGCACGTTCACGTCCTGATACAGCAGGGGGTTTTCGATCGATGGCCGGACGCCGGCCCGGGCCGCCAAATGGACGATCACGTCCACCCCCGCGCCCACGGCCCGACTCATGGCCGCCTCGTCCCGGATATCCGCCTCAATCAACGAGAACCGCGGATGACGGACACAGCCGGCCACGTTGCTGCGTTTGACGGCCGGATCGTAGAACTCGTCGAAGATGTCGACCCCGCTGACGCGCCAACCCGCCTCCAGAAGGCGCTCGCAGACATGGGATCCCACAAAACCCGCTGCACCGGTCACAACGGCATGTGCCACGGCAGGCCTCCCCGGAAGATCACTCAATTGGATCTCCGCAGGGCTTCATATGCCCGCCACCGCGATTTGTCCAGACTCCGTCCCCGTCGGGCGTCATAAACCCCGATATTTTCACCATTAAGGTAAATATTTTCGCCTGTCAAAACGCAAGGCTGATGTAACTATCGGTCAGGCTCCTTCCCCTCAGTACAATCAAACCGGTGGAGAGTGGCAAAATGGCCCCGACTCCGGGAGTGATCGGCGGACAGGGAAGACCTGATATCTGTTCTTGGTACGCAACGGCGATTGAGGGGGTTCACCCTAGGTGTTCACCGGGAAGAGGGGGGATCAATCCGTTCGACATTGTCCGCGTCGACCTGGGTATGAACGCTCTGGCCCAGAATGGTGACGTTCATCCAGAGCCGGAGCCGGCCGGAATACCGCGTTACCACCCCCTCCAGACCCTTCAGCGGACCACTGATAATTCGGCCCCACTGCCCTATCGCCAGCCGGTTGGCCACCTCAAAAACATCGGTATGCGTTAATAGGAAATGGATCCGCGTCAATTCCGCGACGAGCTGGTCCTGGTCCGGCACATCCAGCACCCTGGCGATCCGGTTGGTTCGCAGGGCCTGGTAGCGTTCATCCTCCCCGCCGTTGAAGAACAGATACCCCGGAAACACCGGCACCAGGCTGTGCGAAATTCTCCGGGTGGTGCGGCTTCGGGTGGTTCGACGCGTCAGGGGCAGGTAGTTGAACACCCCCAGGCGAGTCAGTTCAGTCGCCAGCGCCTTTTCATTTCGCGAGCGCGTATGGGCTACGTACCACTTGCCCGGCAAATCCAAGGGAAAGGATGGAACCGACGCCGACGTCACGATGGTCCCAGCCGGCAGCACCTCAGCCGCGATATCAGGCCCCGGCATTTCACGGCGGCAAGTTCCCTCAAAGCCCGGTCTCTCATTGTGCCCGGCATCTTTCTGGGGGTGGTCCGCGTTCACATCAGCCATAGTCCCGGATCTCCCGTCGGGCATTATCTCATCACCGCGCTCGGAGAATAACGGTCACCGGTCACTATCGGCAAGCACATCAGGAGTACTGCCTGCCCTTCAAGAACCAATCTCGCCACCTCAAGCGGAGAATACGGGTCGCCGTGCTATCCAGGCCGGGAATCATACCCCCTCAGGGACGGACCACTATTTTAACTCCTACTTCATTCAGCTCTGCTATCAGCCGCTTGGCCGGCATGACCTGGGATGGAACGTAAACCCCTGTCGGAGGCTTTTCCGGCAACAACCCCGCCAGAAACGCCGCCACGACTCCAACACTGAAGCCGGTAGTTCGCTCCATGGCGGTGAACCGCCCATCGGCTCGGTCCAACAGATCCGCCCGCCCTTCGATCGGCCGGCCATGCTCATCCGTGCCCTGGACCTCAACACGCGCGATTACAAGATCCTGGCGGTCGCTGGCAAAGGCCCGCTCGAGCAGTGCCACGGCCATATCGCGAGGGCAAATCTCCGGCAGCGCGGCTGACGCGGTGGCCTCGCAGGGCTGGCTTTCGATCAGTTCACGCAGGGGCCGCTGCTCGAAGAGCCCCACCTCGGCCATGGCCATGATCGCATCCCGATGGCCGGGATAGCGCAGGGTCTTGTATTCGTAATCAATGCCCAGCGGCGCGTACAACTCCGGCCCCAATGAGGCTCCACCGCTGGTCGCGAAAGCCTCGAACTCGCCGGGGACGGCCAGCCCGCTGACCCGCTCCAGCTCGGACAGGCCGGGAATCGTCAACACCTGCCCACCCCGCGCCACCTGGCAATCATCCAGGTATTCGTTGAGCAGGCCGTGGATGCTGAAATTGGCCTGGTAACCCAGAATGCCTTTGGGGTGCTGCGGCAAGCCGCCGCAAAGGATCTTGACCGACCGATACTGCCACCGATCGCGCCAGAGTTCCGCCAGTACATTCACCGTGCCCGGCGCTAATCCGCAGTCCGGCACCACGCACACGCCGGCCTCGCGGGCCGCGTCGGCTATCGCGAGTTGCCGCCGAACGGTGTCTACATTGCCACCCAGGTCGCAGAAATGCTTACCCCGGCGGATAGCCAGGCGGGTCAGGCCTTCGTTAAAGAAGAACGGCACACAGGAAATCACGCAATCGCAGTCCGCGATCAGTGCTTCCAGTTCCTGCTCGTTTCGGCCGACGTCGATCAGATTGGTGGATACCCGCTGCGGGTGAGAAGCCTGATCCCGCACGGAGCCCAGGCGCTCCGGACTGACATCCCCGTAGACCACCTGCGTATCAGGCTGTCGTTCCAGCAGGTACGTTCCGCAGGCTACCCCCTGCCGTCCGGCACCCAGAACGAGGAAACGGGCCATACACACACCCCCGCTTTATCCGCCCCAACGCCGTCGGCGTTCCACCCGTCGCCGCCACCACCGGGAAGCCAGGGCCAGCACGACGACCACCCCGGCCAGATCCGCCAGAATGTCGCCTATTTCGGCATCGCGGCCCACAATGAGCTGCGTGAACTCGTCGAAGAGACTATATGCCGCCCCGCCCAAGGCTACCCATTTGGCGGTCCTCGCTCCCGCCCATTTGCCCTCACCGATCAGCACCCACACCCAGGCCGCCGCCCAGCCGACGTACAGACAAAAATGAACCACCAGATCAAACTGCGGAAATAGCCAGGGGGGATGAGGAAAATCCTCGATGCGCGGCCAATGCGTCATGAAGAAGATGGCCAACCAATAGCCGATCAGGCAGGCGCGTCGCACGCCGGCGGAACGACTCGACGCCCGACCCGCTCCTCCCTTCCGGCCGGCCCGGCCAGAGCCGGTCATCGCCACTGATAAGTTCAGTTCACGATCATTGGCGGCCACCCGAATCCCTCCAATTCTCGCCCCTTCCGGTGTTGACCCTATGGTATCCGAAGAGACTACGGAATTCACCCCGGCCCCCTCGTCCTCGTTCCGCTTGCCATCCCGTGCCCGCCCGGCTACCCTGCGCGAAGTCGCACAAACATAGAGGTGAAGTCAAGATGAAAGTCCTTTTGGTCGGCAATGGTGGGCGGGAACATGCTCTCGCCTGGAAGATCGGTCAGTCCTCGCGCGTCAGCCAGCTCTTCATCGCGCCGGGAAACGCCGGCACCGCCGAGATCGGCGACAATGTTCCCATCGAGGCCAACAACCTGCCGGAGCTGGTCCAATTTGCCCAGCGCGAGAAGGTCGACCTGGTCGTTGTCGGGCCGGAAGAGCCGCTGTGCGCCGGCCTGGTCGATGAGTTCACCCAGGCCGGCATCCGTGCCTTCGGCCCCACCCGGGCCGCCGCCCGCATCGAGGGCGACAAAGCCTACGCCAAGGACCTCATGCGCGTACATGCCATTCCCACGGCCGATGCCCGGACCTTTACCAAGTACCGTGACGCCCGGGCCTACGTGGCCAGCCGGGACGCCGGCGTAGTGATCAAAGCCGCCGGCCTGGCCAAGGGCAAGGGCGTGATCGTCTGCGATGATCCGGCCGAGGGCCTCATCGCCCTGGAAAAGATCATGGTCGAGCGCACGTTCGGCCCGGCGGGCGACACCGTGCTGGTGGAGGAGAAGCTCACCGGCCCGGAGGTCAGCGTCCTGTGCTTCGTGGACGGCCATACCCTCTACCTGCTGGAGAACGCCCAGGACCACAAGCGCATCGGCGAGGGGGATACCGGCCCTAATACCGGCGGCATGGGCGCCTACAGCCCCACGCGCCTCCTGAACGACGACCTGCTCCGGCAGATCGAGGCCGAGATCCTGGTACCCATCGTGGACGCCCTGCGAACCGACGGGGCCGTCTACAAGGGCGTGCTCTACGCCGGCCTCATGCTCACCGCCGGCGGGCCCAAAGTGCTGGAATTCAACGCCCGGCTGGGCGACCCGGAGACGCAGCCGATCCTCATGCGGCTCAAGACCGACCTGGTAGACGTGATGGAAGCGGTGATCGACGATCGGCTCGACCGGATCACGCTGCAATGGGACGAGCGCCCGGCCGTCTGCGTGGTCATGGCCGCCGGCGGCTATCCGGGCTCTTACGAAACCGGCAAGCCCATCACCGGCCTGGCCGACGCCGCCGCCATGCCGGACGTGGCCGTCTTCCATGCCGGCACCCACCTGCAGGGCAAGCAGGTGGTCACCGCCGGCGGACGGGTGCTGGGTGTGACCGCTCTGGGCAAGGACTTGGAGGCCGCGCGCAAGCGCTGCTACGAGGCCGTAAGCAAGATCCACTTCGAAGGCGCCTACTACCGCCGGGACATCGGGGCCAAGGCGTAGTCCTCTGTGCCGGCCGTTCTCCGGCGGCGGGTCAGGAATTGAACCGCCAAGACGCAAAGGACGCCAAGAATACAGAGAGGGGCGTCCCAGTCGTGTGCGCGCAGCGACGAATACCACCGCTCCACACCGAGAACCGAAAACTGAGAAGTGAGAAGTCCCTGGCTGTACCCAGGCCGGCACGCAGTGCAAGAATAAAAGCTTCTGGCACCGTTTTCTGACCTAACTCGACGCAGCTATTCCTTGCGCAGCCCAGACCCAATGCCCACGAGGAGAGTGTCCCGAAGTGAAGGTGCTGAACTATATCGTAATCCCTGGTGCGGCCTTCGAATTGACGAGGTGTGGGCGGATGGCAGCGTTATTCCTGCGCGGCTCTCGGCTATCGATTTTGATGATCTCGACACGAGTACCATTAGAAGCGCGAGCAGATGGCACATTTACCAGTTGGAACTTGAGAAGCTTGCCCTCTGGAAGGATCGTTGGTTGGTGACCATGCACGAGATGAGCGAGGATGACTGGATGCTGCAATCATTTTACATACCAGTTGATACCAAGAGTCTTCGCGTGCGGTACCGGCCCCGCTTTCCGCTGAACGACTATGACTCACCTCTGGAAGCCAGTATTACGATTGTCAAGGCGGAGGGCTCATCGGGAGGGGATAATCAGGGGATACCATAAGCTGGATCCACCTCTGGCAAGCAATACAGACAGCCTGGTCGGGCAGAAACAGAAGGCCGGACATGTGCCGGTGGAACCCATTCAAGGGCACGTATACCTTCAAGTTGTCTGACGGCCCTGATTCCATTCGCGCCATCCTCGAGGAACTCCTTCTTTCTGACGACTGGTTATGGCTCAATATTGAGGTGTCGACACAATACTGCTTACAGATCGCCAAAGAGGGGCAGGACGTACTCGTGAACTTTTCATTCCCATTCCGAGATTCTCTGGAGAGCCTCTTCCGCGAGAAAGGGATAGACCCGCCGCCCGGATCGCGTTTGGAGTATTGGCCACGGTCGCGCTGGCGGGGTTTCATTTGGGGCGCCACCTTCAGGGTCCCACTTGAAGACGTGGCCGGGATAGCGCGCTTCACGCACCAACTCCTGACCCGCCTTTTTGAGTGCCAGGAGGATCGCCTGGATGCGCTGGTCGTGCGTTGATTGGCAGCCGATGCCGAAACGGGCGCACAATTCACTTGTAAACCGTAGGCGGTGGCGGCCGAACCGGTGGAAGAAAGCACCGGCCACCGCCCCGGCCACAGCCACGCCGCCCACCGTCTGACCCATACCTCGAACCGCCCGCCCACTGAACCACGCCCTACGTAGCCCGCACCCTGTCTTCCCCCCACGCCGCTTGCTCGCTGAACCACACCCGGCCAGCTCCAACCCGCCAGGCAGATTCGTTCAACGGATACCTCATTTCGCTTCCAGCGCGTCGGCCTCTTTGGGCTGATCCAGCTCGATGCGGATCATCCAGTCGCCGTCCTCGAACGGCTCACCGGGCTGGCCGGGTATGCTGCTGACCGAGTTTCCCTTCGTGCTGCTGTCAAAACTGACATACACGCCCTTGGTCGCGGTCGGCCGGAAGTTCAGAGCCACGTAGAAACTCTTCGGCACACGCGTCGGCGGGACGCTCATTTTCACCCAGGTCGGCTCGCCGCGTTCGAAGGTGGAATAAGGCTTCTTCCATATCGCGATGGGCTTCATTTGCCCGTCGCACAAGGCCACGTCGAAGTTCTCCGCCGGCGGCCGCGGGTACCCATACCGCGAGCCGAATACGCTCACGCTGCGGATGTACCACTCCCCGGGACCAGGCGCCTCGAACTTGCGGGCGTGTCCGCCGCCGGCGATGGACATCTTGCCGTCGGGGCGGCCGTCGTCCGGCGTCAGGGCCAGCGGATGGCCGGACAGTCTGGCGGGCGAGATCGTTTTGCGCTGGACTTTGCTCTTGTCCATCGGTGAAAGGAACAGCCCCGATGCCGTCTTCCACCATGCTTCGACGGCGCCCTTCTTGTCCGGCTGAACGCCGATCGTCGCGGCCAGCAGCGCTTCCGCCGGCTGGGTCGGGTCGGCGCCGGCTTTCTCCCAGGCCGCGAACAGCCTGGCGAAGCCCTTCCGCCCGAGGATCTTCTCGAACTTCTCCCACTGGCCGGCCCCGCGGTCAATCTCAGAGGGCGACTCGGATTCCAGTTGCTTGTGCAGGCGGGCCAGGCCGTCCTCCCGGTAGTCATACGGGTCCGGCCACAGCGACTCGCCGTGCGCGGCCCAGACCCGATCCACGACCGCCGACCCGGCGTAATGGGCCCACCCCTCGGCCGCCGCGGAGGTCATCCAGTCGCGGTCTTTGAGCGTACGGTACATGGCGATGTGCCCCAGCTCATGGCACATGCCGTAAAGATTGAAGAGGCCGGAGGTGGCCGGCTTGGCCAATTTGGCCTTGGAGGGGAGAGACAGGTACACGTGGTCCTCGCCGTCCGTATACAGCCGCGCGGGCTGGTCCGGCCCGCATTCGACTATGCAGAAGACGGTCCCGGGCATTTTGAAGCCGAATTCCTCCGTATACACCTTCCAGGCGGCGTCCAGCGTCCTGGCCAGCGCCTCCGCCTGGGGCTTGTCGATCCCCTCGTACGACACATGCGCATGCCCCACCTTGACGACCTGCTCCGCCAGGGACGCTGAGGCGTTTAACACCAATGGCATTACAGACCATCCAAGGAACGATCTCACGGCAGCAGATCTCACGACGGCATCCTCCTTCCGCATCGAGAGCACCCCCTGTTATTTGAAGTTGAGACGCTCGATATTACCGGAAGTTCCCGGAAATTCCGCGAGTAATCCCGGTGCCCTTTCCGGTTCGGGCATTTCGCGCTTCGGCCCATGAGGCGGGCAGGATGCCCGCCCCCCGGCAAGGCCGGCCGGCTC
>JAAXZI010000027.1 GCA_012719955.1 Phycisphaerae bacterium
CCCTTATCCCCTTGTCTCCGTATCTCCTTGTCCCCTCTCATCACCACAGCCGCCCACCTGTGATCCCCAAAAACAAACCCGATCCCACCGGCCGGGGTGGGATCGGGACAGGGAGAAACCCTCCGTCAATCACTTCGCATCAGCCGCCGAGCAGCGAGAGCACGTTGTACGGCAACTGGTTGGCGATCCCCAGGATGGTGGTCGTGCTTTGCACCAGGATTTGCGCCCGGGTCAGGGCCGCCGCTTCCACGGCAATGTCCGCATCGCGGATGGCCGATTCGGCCGCCTGCACGTTCTCCAAAGCGATCCGTTGGCTGTTGATGTTGGTTTCAATCTGGTTCTTCTGCAGTCCGCCCAGCCGGCCGCGGATAATAGCCACCTGGCTGATGGCTTCCACCACGATGTCCTCGGCGGCGGAGAAGTGGCCCTGGGCCACGGAGTGGGTGCCCGAACCCTTGATGGTGTTCAGGAAGCCCAGGGTGGTATTGCCCAGATTGCTGGTCGCCACCGAGGGGATGCCGATGGACACCTGCCCGCTGGCATCGACGTTCGGTCCGATCTGGAAGGTGGCGCCACCTCCGGTCAGATGGAAGGTGGTGGTGCCCAGGTTGGTGGCCCGGTCAACGGTCAGGTCGATGACCAGATCCAGCCCGTTGGACCGCAGCGAGGCTTTCAAGCCTTTCACGAGGGCGTTCTGACCATTGATCAGCACGGTGGCGTCCTGGCCGGTGTCGCGGTTGGTCGAGCCGGGCGCACCGATGAAGTTGCCATCCAGCGGCTTGACGGACACCAGGGCGTCGGAGCCGTAGCTCTGGCTGTTGAGCTTGAGGTGTTTGTCTCCGCCGCTGGTGACCACCGCCGCCGATACGCCGGTGAATTCGCTGAACTTGTTGATGGCCAGCGCCGCCTGTTCCGCGCTCAGGCCGTCGCTGAACGAGAAGATCTCCGTGCCCTTGTTTCCAGTCACCTCGATGGTGACGTTGCCCACGATGGTGCTGCCCGTGTAGACCACGCCGGCGGTTTGGGCCGCCCCAACGACCTCCACCACCACACTTTGCGTCGCCTTGTCCGGGATGCGGGCCCCGAAAACGGTGGCGTTGGCGATGGACGAAGCGGCCAAACCCGAAACGGTGTAGGCGAAGCGGCCGTTGATCAGCTTTTCGCCTCCGAACTGCGTGGTGTTGGCGATCCGATCAATGCTCTCCAGCAGAGAGTCGATCTGGAGCTGATCCGCCTCCAGCTCGTCGTTGCTGATGGCTCCCCGGTTGGACGCGTGGGTGATCAGCCCGCGGATGTCCAGCAGCAGCGCGGAGATTTCATTGAGCGCGCCTTCCGCCGTGGAGAGCACGCTGATGGCCCGTTGTGAGTTATCAATGGCCTGGCTGATGCCTCTGATCTCGTTGCGCAACGTCTCCGAGGCAATCAGTCCCGCGGGGTCATCTTTGCCGCGATTGATTCGCAACCCAGTGCTGAGCCGTTCAAGATGAACGTCCATATCGCCCTGGTTGCGGGCAAAATGGTGCATGGCCCGGATGGCCGAAATGTTGGAATTGATACGAGTCATGGTATCCTCCCTGACAGTCGGGGCAAGTTTCCGTCCTTGCGCCGCTCGGGACACGACCGTGTGTCCCGTACCGGGTTATGGGCAACCCGGCCAAACCCGACCCGCCAGCGGCGGATTCCACCGCGCGTCTGCGGGGAGATCAACGATAAAGCTGATCATCCCAATCAGCCCCCACCTTCCCTAGTGGGCGTCGCCGGCCGAAACCAACGACTTGACTAACCTGCGATCGCATTCCCGGGGCCAGCCCTGGGACTGTCCCTCGTGAACATTCGGCTTTTCGACTGTTTTACCGGATGGTCTTTAGTTATAAATGCCCGTGGATTTTGGCACCCCGCCGACGCCGGAAAATATCGGACTTTAGACGCGTTTCCCCCGCCCCTGCCCATACTTACAGCCCGCCAGGCCACCCCTGACATTGGAGAGCGAAATCAGAATGGAGCACGGCAAACCGGGTAAATCAGGAAGGGTAGGCAGAGTCCCATGGGCCAGGCTGGGGCACGACCGGGAACGGGGCTTTACCCCAAGCGGCCGGGGTCGCCGCTGAGGCG
>JAAXZI010000260.1 GCA_012719955.1 Phycisphaerae bacterium
CCCGAAATCCACACCCTTGAAGCCCAAAGCCCGGCCCATCGGGAGCTGGCGGCCCCAACCCTGGCTTTTCCCCAAGAACCAGTATGCTGCGGACCAAATTCCGCCCTGTACACAATTTGACGCCAATAAGCCCATCTGATAAACTTTTGCCACCATTTTCACAGGGAGCCTGACGCCTGGCAACCAATCGCAGCACGGGGATGGGGCTCCATTTTGCACAACATAGGGAGGAACCAGCCATGTACATGAAATTCGTGGTAGGAATGGTCGTCCTGCTCTGTCTGTCGCTTGCAACCGCGATGGTCACCAGCATCCTGTCGTGGTCACAGAGCGAGGTGGCGCGGGCTAAACCCGGGGCGGCCGTTGAAAGAGAGGCGGAGCGACTGCTCGGTACCAAGCCGGAGCGATCCTCTCCACCGCTGCCCAGGTCCCAGGCGGAGCCTCCCGCCCCGCCGATCCGCACATTGCCCGAGCCCACGGAGGTGGTTAGCAGACGGCCGGAGCCGGTGACGCCGGTCAACGCTCCTCCGCCTATTCCAGTCAATCCGGCCACGTTTATTCAACGTCGCGGCCAGGAACGCCCGGTAGTTGATGAGTTTCCAACAGAGCCGCAAGAGTGGATTGTGGAGCTCGTGCCCCCCACGGCCGGTCAGCCCCCCACCACCAGCCAGCCCACGTCGGCTCTCTACAAATACTACAGCCTCTTGAAGAACGAATTCATCAAGACAGAAGATGGCCGCGTCACCTTCGTCCCGGATGAATTGCGTCAGGCCATCGCTGCGTTGCGTGAAAAAGCCGCCCGCGAAAAACGACGACTCGATCAGCAGATAGCGGACATCACCGCCTCCATCGCAGCGTCGGAACAGGCCCGTAAAACCGCTGTCTCCCGGGAGCGGGAGCTGAAAACGGAAGCATCTAAAAACGCGCGCCGCAGCAAGACCACGCATTGGGTAGCCAGCCCGCGCGGAATCAGTGTTCATACCCATCGAGATGGTTTGAAAGAATCTCTGGCCACCAAGGCCAAAGCCGCCGCCCGCGAACAACAGGAGGCCGCGAGACGCAGGCAAAGCGATGCGCGAGCCCTCATGGCCCAGCGCGCACAGCTTCAGAAAGAAGCGGCTGCATGGGGCGCGGTTGCGGTGGCCAATGATCGTGTTCTGCCGCCACGGACGTTCTGGAATGAACTGCCACCTGCACAGCAGGAACAGATTGCCCGCGTGGGGCTGACTCTTGACGAATTCAAACGGCTGATCACCACCCTGGGCGAAACCGAAGAGTCATTCCTGGAGGCGGCGAAGGCAATGGAAGCACCTGGTCAATCAGCAGATCAACTTGCCGACCGGCTTCTGGACTATTTTGAGGGCCACAAACCCCCACGTCCGCAAATGTGAGAGGCGAAAAAGACCGGGAGAAGGCCAGGCGGTCGGAGGAAACCGTTGTTCCCCGGCCCCTGAATATCGCAACAGAGCTTCGGCCCATGAGGCGGGCAGGATGCCCGCCTTTGGAGGGTTCAGGGTTCGGGGTTCGGGGTTCAGGGGGGCACATCCTGCCCGCCTGAATACCTCGGAGGGCGACCATCTTGCCCGCCTGCTCCGTTCATGAAATGCCTTGTCCGCCCGGAAACTGGGTCCTGGAAACGGCATCAGCGCGGCCAGTACAGCCACGTCGCTACCACCAGGCCGATGGCGGTACCGGCCAGAAGGACGGCCTTGATGATCAGCACTGACCGCTCCAGCCGGGCTGCGGCCTGGGGGTCGGCGGCGTATTGGTGCAGGAGTTGCTTGCGGTTGGCAATGCTCGAATGCCGCCAGCTCCGCGCGTCGATGGGAATGCCGTTCAGATCGGCGATGCGGTGAAGGGCATCGGCGAAGGTGGTGGCCGCGGTCGCGCAAACCGGCACTCCGCCCGGGGGCACGCCCGGTCCCTTTTCCCCGGAGGGATCGAACGGCGTGGCCGTGCCGTGCAGCACGCAGGGGCGGTTGCACTCGGACTCCGAGGGCGTGACGCTCTGGGCCCCGAACAGGTCCGCCTGCCATTCGAAGCGTCTCGAAACAGCGCCGAAGCCCATCCCCCACACCAGCACGACCAGGGCCATGGCCGCCACCTGCAGGTAGCCCTCGAACTGAGCCAGCGGCGGGAAGTACCCCGGCCACTGGGCGCGGGCCCGCATGGCCAGTTCCATCAGCCCCCCGACGATGAACATGCTCAGAATGGCAAAGAGCAGGTAATACTGGATATGGCGCTTCTTCACGTGGCCGGCCTCGTGGCCGAATACGGCCTCGATCTTGCGGTCATCCATCATCTCCAGCAGGCCATCGGAAAGCAGGATGTAGCGCACCGGCCGGAAGAGGCCCATTACCGCCGCATTGACCACCATGCCGTCGCTTTCCCAGATGAGGATACGCCGGTAGGTCAGGCCGATGCGTTTGCACATGCGCTCGAGCCGATCACGGAGTTCGCCCGGCGGCAGCACGCGGGTATGCCAGATGTGCCGCAACATCAGAGGGGCCACCAGAAAGACCAGCCCGGCCACAGCCACCAGCACGGCCTCTCCTCCCCATGCCACCTTCGTCCAATGGCGAATGGATCGGGAGTAGTAGGAGACGAGGTCATTGGCAATGACGATGGGAACCATCGGCACCGCGATGATCAGCACGTGCTGGCGAAACATGAAGCTCAGGTACGACCCGAGCCGCCACACCGGCCGGGGAAGAATCCCGGCCCGCAACTGCTGGTCGAAATGCACGCGGCGGATGGCGCGGTCAGCCGGATACAACATCACCCAGCCGAGCAGAATGGCCGTAAAGAACGGCACCAGCATGGCCAGTTCGTCCAGCCCGTAGAAGCTTTGCAACCACCGGACGGATCGGACGCGCTGCGCCCAATCGGTCAAGTAAATGCTGCCGGCCAGCCCAAAAGCCAGCACCACGCGCACGGCAAAGGTGCCCTGGGCAAACAGCCGCTGGGCCCCCGGCAGCCAGGCCGGCTCAGAATCCAGACGGGTGCGGACGGCTCGCGCGAACCCCCAGGCGACAATTCCCGCAAGCAGCGCCTGCCCTGCCACCATGCCGTAGGTGAGCGCCGGCACCTCGATAGTCTTCCACGGCAGCCCGCCGGAAGGGATGCTCAACACGATGGCAAATGCGGCGAAGACGAGAAAATACATCAATGAACCCCGGCGGAGACGCAGAGCAATGGGCCGAATGACGAATCACAAAACCCGAATGAGCGAAGACAGCGGGGGCGGCAACCCGAACCAATGTCGAAACCCGACTGCCGCATGCTGAGCGGGCAACGCCTGGGTTCAACGCCTTGCAGCTTTGGATTCATTCTCTTCTTCTCTGCGATCTCCACGGTCACCGGGTCGCAAGCGTCTCGAAGCGGTCCCCCGCCTTCACATGGCGGCCGTTCACGAAGTCCTGCCAGCTCATGGGCCGCTTGCCCGCCGGCTGGAGGCAATGAATCTCCAGGCAGCCCTGGCCGGTGGCCACGGTCAACACCGGCGTGATGGCGCCGGGCGGCGCCTCAGCGGCCACCGGCACCGGGGTGACGTTGACAAAGGTCACCTCCTCGCCGCGGCCCTCTGCGGATACATATCGGCAACGTCCGCCCGGCCAGGGCCACATGGCCCGGCAACGCAGCGCGATGCGCTCGGCCGGCTCATCAAACCGGAGATACCCATCGGCCTTGCTCAGTTTAGGCGCGCGGCTGGCCTGAGACTCGTCCTGCGGCTGGCCCGCCGGCAGCGGATCCTGCTCGTGCAGCCGCAGGGTCGCGTCGATGG
Organism: Phycisphaerae bacterium; assembly: GCA_012719955.1. Lineage (GTDB taxonomy): Bacteria > Planctomycetota > Phycisphaerae > UBA1845 > PWPN01 > JAAXZI01. Next base: position 3,785 of record JAAXZI010000260.1, read on the forward strand.
CGTCGCAGCCCACCCCGGCCAGCCGGGATTCCAGCTCTTCGGCGGTCTCGGTCGGGGCGATCATGGTGTACCGCTGAACGAGGATCGGCCCGGCGTCGAGGCGGTCTACCAGCCGGAAGACGGTAACTCCCGTCTTTGTCTCCCCGGCCAGTATGGCGGCGGGGATGGGAGCGGCTCCGCGATATTTGGGCAGCAGCGAGGCGTGCAGGTTGACGCATTGGCTGGGGAAAGCCATGCGGGCGGGCTCGAGCACTTTCTGGCCGAAGGCGATGACCACGCCAATGTCGGCCTTCAGCGCGCGGAGCTTCTCGACGAACTCGGGAGCATTCACATTCTCGCATCGTTCGAGGGGCAGCCCCTCCTGCAAGGCCCGGGCGGCCACGGGGGTAGGCATGAGCTTCTTGCCCCGGCCGGCCGGCCGGTCGGGCTGGGTCACCACCAGGGCCACCTCGTGCGGGCTGTTCACCAGCCACCGAAGACTCGGGACCGCGAATTCACCGGAACCAAAGAATACCACGCGCATCGGCAACTCCCGGAAGCAGCTCAGCCAATCTCGAATTCCAGGATGATACGCGCGAGGCGGATGAGGGGCAAAACGGTTAGAATCCCCCCTGCCGGCCTGGCAAAGTGCGTGGGTCGGGCAGAGGAGGTTGTGTGATGCGTTTGCGGTTGCGTTATTCGTTGGGCGGGACGGTGTTCTGTTTGGCCACTGGGCTCGTCGTTCTGGCTCCGGCCTGGGCGGAGCCGGCCGCTCGGCCGCCGGCCACGGCCCCGGCGGAAGACCCGGCAATGGCAGTGGCTGATGCCCACATCAGCCCCTGGAAACCGATCTTTGTGGGGGTGGAGATGTGCGAAGGGTCCACGAAAACGCCCCGGCCGGTGCAAATGCGGGCCGTCCGGGTGGACCTGCGCGAGCCGACCATCGAACTCCTGGTCACCCCCTCGAACGGGGACCAGCCCAAAGACGTTAACGCCCGCACCACCAGTGAGTTTCTGGCGGAATTCAAGTGTCAGGCCGCGATTAACGGCTCGTTCTTCGACGTTTTTGCCACTCAGCCGGCTGATCCGCAGGATATTATCGGGCTTTCCATGTCACGCGGGGACCTGTATTCGCCGCCGAACCACTACGACGCCCTGCTGATCAGCAAAGACCGCCGGGCTTGGATTGACCCCGCGCCAATCGATACCCGGGGAGCCTACAATGCTCTGTCGGGAGACACGACGTTGTTGCTGAAGGGTCGATACAGCCTTCGGGCGGATGATCGACGACCGATTACCGTGAATCGTCATCCCCGGTCGGCGGTAGGCATCAGCCGCGACGGGCGCTATCTCATCCTGATGGCGATTGATGGTCGGCAGCGAGGCTATAGCGAAGGGGCGACCAAGCCGGAGACGGCCGAGTGGCTCAAGAAGCTGGGCGCCTGGGACGCGCTCAACCTGGACGGCGGCGGAAGTACGGCCCTGGTGATCGAGGGGCCAGATGGCCGGCCGGTCACATTGAATCGACCTTCAGGCGGCCGGGAGCGGCGGGTGGCCAATCACCTGGGCGTATTTGCCAGGAAATTGCCGCGATAACGCGTCGGCGGCATGGGAGGGTAGGTCCGACGAGACCTGCTCGCGGGTGGAGTTCCTTGGAGTTGCTCTATGTTCGCGACACTGACCCACGAACAAATGGCCCGCGAGTATCTCAACCGGGAATTCGGCGCAGAGACGCCCTCCACCCTCCAGGCGGTGGCCACCTTCGAGCAGCATCCGCTGGAAGGTGAAGGGCCGGTGACTTTGTTCTCCTTCACGGCCAGTCGCGACGGCAATCGGCCGGAAGATTTCCATGTCATTGCGGGCGAGACGAAACCGAATTACTACCCCGACTGGGGCCTCTCGCCGGACGATCTCTACAGCGTACACATCGGCACACGGTTCATGCTCGTGCTTGAGGTGGGGCAACTTCCGCTGGAGGAGTTGCCGTCGGGGCTGGAAGAAGAGATCGCCTTGCTGCTGGGCAGTGTCGCCCCCGATGAGCCGATCGCGGATTTCCGGCCGGTAGCAGCCTTCGATATGGAAGGCCAGCGGCATGCGGTCTGCCGGCTGCGGCTGGCGGATGAAGAGTTGTACGTGCTGGGGGGCGATCTGCCGCTGGGCATCTATCGCAGGGTCGATCTACCGCCGCATGTCATCTATCGCCTGCACCTCGGAAAGCTGATCCGACTGGAAGAAGCGGCGGAAGAGCAGTGATCGCTTGGCCCCGAGCCCCGGGAGGGGCCAGGTGAAAGTAGCCACCAGTGCAGCGAAGCGGAATTGGTGGTTTTGTTTCTGAGCCCAAAGCGCAAGCGAGGGCCGGCGAAGCCCACTCAATACCGATCCCCGGTCATCAATGTGTTCGCGTTCCGGCCACGGCCCGCCGGGCCTCTCGAGCCCAGGTGCGCAGGTCCGGCGGAAGCGATGGATCGGCCAGGGCGCGGTCATACCAACGCACCGCCTCACGGTCACGGCCGAGGCGGCGGTAGAGTTCTCCAAGCAAATAGCAGGCGGGGGCTTTGTTGGGCGGAGCGATCTGGTCGGCCATGAGGGCGCGGTCGAAGCAGTCGGCCGCGCGCAGTTGCTGGGCGCGTTCGAGGCGAATCGACTCGCGCATGCGGGCGATCCCATCCTTCAAGGCCTGTGAGAACGGTTCGTAATCAGCCAGGCGGTCGAGCATCTCCATGGCCGGTTGGTTCTCGCCGTGACGTCTGAGAATCAGCGCCAGCGCCAGCTCGATATACGGCCGCTGATAGCGGTTGAAGTCCCCGTGGGCGATGGCTTCCGCGATGCGGGCGGCCGTGCGCAGTTCACCGTCGGCCTGGTTGTCGCCGGGACCAAGCTGCGGGCGCCAGCGCTGGATATACCTGAAGGCGCGGGCCAGGCGGTCGTCCGGCGGGAGGACGGCCCCTTCTTCCCGGTAGATCCAGGAAGCCCGCAGGTGAAGCCAGCCCAGGGCCTCGTCGGACCTGCCAAGCCACTGATAGCACGTGACCGCCAGCGCGTAGCGGTCGCGGGCATCGAGATCGCGCGGATCGCTCTCAGGGCCGAAGCCGGCCGGCAACACCAGCTTGGGCGACTGGAGCACCTTCTCACGAAAACCCGGGGGAAAAACCGTATTGGCGTCGAAGTCGCCGGGGTAACCGCTGTATCCGCACCGGGGACAGGTGGCGATCCGGTAGAACTCGGGCTGCGGCCCGAGGGCGCGGGCGAAAAAGTCACGGTCAACGCCGCCGCGGATATTGCTCTGGGGGCAGGCAATCGCAGTGAAGGTCTGCTGGCAGATTGGGCAGGCCAGGGTGTATCGGCCCAGGAGAGAAAGCGGCTCCTCGCCGGACGGCGGGGAATCGGCGGAATCGAGTCCCGGAAGAACTAAAAAGAAGAGAACAATGGCACTGGTCATGACGCCGGGTATTGTCCCCGGCGGGTGCGGGAGAGGTCAAATCCTGGCAAACCGTAGCCGGACTTCACCAAGGGGCCGAGAGCCCCGGCCCACCGCGCTCAGCGGACCGGTCGGCGGCGCATCAGGCCGGCGACCAGGGCCAGCGCCAGGGCACTGAACGTGGCCGGTTCGGGGGCGACGGTCATCCGGGCGTTGGTTTCGCCGGTCTTCGAATCGATCAGGCCGTCGGGCAACATGAACTGGTCAAACAGATTGCTGGACGGCTCGCCGCCCAGGATCGCGGCGACGATGGAGTTGTTGATCAGCGCGGACAGCTCCTCATCGCTCAGCACATCGCCGGCGGCGAGGCGGGCCTGAAGTTCCTCCACCGTCTTGGTGGATTTCATCAGCTTGGCCTGTGCGCTGAATTTTTCGAACGGGTTCTCGGTGCCGGTCGCGGCGAAGAAGGGCTGCGTCAGGCCGGTCAGAATGTCGGCAAAGATGTTGCCGCTCACGTCGATGGGGCCAACATCGAAGGCCAATGTCCCGCTGTCACCCCCACCGAGGGCGGCGCCCGTGGTTTCAAAGGTTCCGCGATTGGAGATCTGCAGCCTCTGGTTATAGAAGCCCAGGGCGTTGATGTCGGTATCGATGTTGATCAGGACGCTACCGGTGGCGGTGATATCCGCAAGGCCGTTGGTGGTCCTGAAGGTGTAGTTCAGGGGCACGCTGCCGGTGTTCAAGGTGAAGTCGGCGCCAGGGATGCCACGGCGGGTAAAGCCGGCCGACGCACGGACCTGGCCGGTGAGCGTCAACTCACCGACGCCGAAGTCGAATTGCCGGTTGTTGTAGAAGGCGTTGGCGTTCACGGTGATGCCGTCGCCCAGCACGTTGCGCTGCCCGGAAAACTGGAAGTCGAGCAGGGCCAGGCCGCGGGCCACGTCCTTGTACAATTCAGCCTGTGCGGGGGCGGCCCCGGCGAGCAAAATGGCGAACAGCGATCCCGATATCAGCAACCCGCGCGTGCCCTTCATTGCAAACGCCTCCGCTTGCAGCCTCTGTGTCCGATCCACCGGCCAGACGGGGTTCCGTCTCGTCATGTTCCGAAGAGTCTAACCCTGACAGTGTGCCGGGGGAGATCACCGGCGTCAAGGGTATACTCAATCATACCCTGACACATCCTCCCTTTCATCGGCGCGGATCGGGCCGCTGGTAACTTGAGGAACCGAAAAATGACGGTTTGCCGTCCGATAAGTATGTCGTGGCGGGGTTACGACTGTTTCCCGTGAACCAGAATTTGCGCCGGCGGAGCGAAATCCGGGCAGGCACCCAGCTTTGGCCGGGGACCCGCCCTGCCGCCATGTTGTGTGGCACTGCTCTTGAGCACTGCGGAGCATCCGAGGCGGCCCAGCACGGCTCAAGAGCTGTGGCACACAGCCGAATCAGGCGGGCAAGATGCCCCTGCCCCCTCTAAAGGCGGGCAAGATGCCCGCCCCCCGAGA
>JAAXZI010000028.1 GCA_012719955.1 Phycisphaerae bacterium
GCTATCGCCTCTCTCCCCACCAGCGGATCCATCGTTCGGCTCTGCTCCTCTGCCTGGCCCCTCGTCCGCCCGATCACATCCAGCCGTTCCCATCGCCCCATCCACCATCGCGCCCACAGCACCACCCCGATCACCATCACATACACCGCCGCGAAAGCCCACGGCCCTTTCAGACCCAGGTGCGGATACCAGGTCACCATCATCTGCCCCCCGCCGACCAGGATCCCCCAGGACAGCGTCGCACAGGCCACCGCCGGAAACAGCGTATCTCCCGCCCCTCGCAAAGCCAGGCTGTAGGTGATGGCCACGGCATCGAACATCTGGTACAGCGCCGCCACCACCAGCACTCCCGCTCCCAACGCGATCACCGGCTCCTCATCGCTGAAGAAATCCATCAACGACCGGCGGAACACGATGAAAACCACCGCCATCGCCCCCATGTACCCCACGTTGACCAGCACCCCCATCCGCGCCCGCCGTCGGGCAATCGCCGGCCGGCCCTCGCCCACCGACTGCCCCACCATCGCCAGCACCGAAAATCCGATCCCCAACGCCGGCATGAAGGACAACTCGGTGAGCCGGGCCACCGTATTCGAAGCCGCTAGGTGTATGGTCCCGAACTTCCCGATGATCCACGTCAGGAACACCGTCCAGGCCCCGATGTCCAGCGTGAACTGTACCCCCGCCGGCCACCCCACCTTGATCAGCCGGCCCATCTTGACCAGGCTGGGTCCCCAGGTATACCGGGCATGAAACCGCCGCTGCGACTGCCCCGTGCAAAACGCCCCCAACAACCACCCGAACCGCACCAGCGTCGCGATCAGCGTGCCCACCGCGATCCCCGCAAACCCCAGCTTCGGCAGGCCCCAGAGCCCGAACGCAAGCCCATACGCCAGCAGGGCGTTGACGACGTTTGCCGCGATGACCGACACGGTGTTGACCCGCGGCCGCTGAATGCCGTTGAAATACTCGGCCAGGGCCATGCAGGCCCCCGCCACCCCCAGGACCAGCATCCGGATCCGGGTATACTCGACCTCCATGGCCTGCACTTCAGGCGCATGCCCGATGGCCCGATACAGCCCCGGCAACACCGGCCACAACGCCAGGCAGCCGACGCCGAACATCAGCGAGAGCCATACCCCCTGCCACGCATACGCGGAGCAGTCCCGCGGCCGCCGGGCCCCAAATGACTGGCTGACCAGCGTGCTCACGCAGGCCATCGTGCCCATGAGCAGTCCCAAGATGCTCATGTACACCAGGATCGCCGACAGAATGGCCGCCTGGGCCGCCGGCCCGAGCTTGGAGGCAATCCAGAAGTCCACCAGATTCAGCATGCTCTCGGCCATCATGGTGGCCACGTTGGGAGCCGCCAGAATCATCAGCAGCCGCAGATCCTGCCGCAGCGTCGTCTCCGGGGGGCGGGTATCCTGCCCGCCTTGTTCGGGAGAACAGGCACCCTGCCCGCCTTCCGGTTCGGCCATAGAAGCACTTGGAGGCGCGCCGGTCAGGCGGCTATCTCCCCCTGCCGTCCCACCCAGCTCGGGGCTATGACGGATCACATTGTCAGACGAATCACACATAAAGCGATATCAAAAAAGAACCCCGGGAAGGCGGGAAAGCTCCCGGGGAACGCAAGCCACTGTAGACGCTCATCCGCTCCGAAGCAAGACCGACCTGCCAAACTGACCTTTCACAACTGACAACTCTCCAGTTTGACTTCCCCGCCGCATAGCTCAACAATCGCTGCCCATGAAAGGTTCTCTGCTCGCAGCCCTCGCTCTTGGCGCCACGCTCGCGCTGATGTTGCTCATCAGCCTGACCCGTCCGGCCGTTAAACCGCCGCCGCAGAGTCCTGAGCCCGCGTCGCCCCCCCCGGCTCCGCCACCCGCCGTACCAACCGTCCGTCCCACGCCGCCTCCGCGGATCCTGCCCGACTTCCTGCCCCCGTCGCCCCCTAGGGCCGTCTCCCACAGGCC
>JAAXZI010000261.1 GCA_012719955.1 Phycisphaerae bacterium
CGGCCGGACTCCGTACCGGCCGTCTCTCGGATAAAACGGCCGGTACGAAGCCCGGCCGCTACGAGCCTGCCGTGTAGTGTAAATCACGCGTCACCCCAGGTCGATGCCGGCTACGTATTGCATGACGAACTTGAACGGTGGCATGACCAGGTACGACAGCGGACTGAAATCCGTGAGGTTGCCGATCAGCACCAGCCCCAGGATCATGAACGGCCCCATGTGGGCCATCTCCAGGAACCGCCGCTGCGATTCCCCGCGCATGAACTGAAGGCTGATGTGGAAACCATCCAGCGGAAAAATCGGCAGCAGGTTGAATACCGCCAGGCCGATGTTGATCATCACGCCCATCCAGCACATCTGCAACAGGACCGACCACAACTTCGCGCCTTGTTCCGTGCCGGTCAAGGACACCCCCCACGTGGAAAGGACGCGTATCAGCAGGGCAAACACGATGGCCTGCACCACGTTGCTCAGCGGCCCGGCCGCCGAGGTCACCAGTTGCCCCTTGCGATAGTCGCGGAAGTTCATCGGGTTCACCGGCACCGGCTTGGCCCAGCCGATGGGGGCGAACAGCAGACAGATGGTGCCCAGCGGATCGAGGTGCTTGAGCGGGTCCAGCGTACACCTGCCGAGCCGGTAGGCGGTTGGATCGCCCATGCGCAGGGCAAAGTACGCATGACAGAACTCGTGGACCGTCAGGGCCAGCAGGATGATCGGAACGCGGATCAGCAGATCAACAACGTTATTATTGTCAAACAACTGTTTTATCCGTAAAAGGATCGGCTGCACCCCGGTATGATCAGCGAAACGACGCCGGGATACAGGCCGGATGGAGCCTCTGCCGATGAGTACGGATTCTAGGATTGCAGAACCCCCGGAGCAAGCGGAGAACCGGGCTCCCATCCGCGCCGCCCTGCTATTGTGGCTCATCTTTGCGGTGGCCCTGGCGATCAAGAGCCTCGTCACCCCCACTCTGCACACGGTGTTCCCGAAGTTCGCGGCCGGCGCTGAGCACTGGTGGGCCGGGCTGCCGCTGTACGAGGAATACGAGAACCTGGGCCCCTTTCGCTACAGCCCGGCTTTCGCGATTGCGATGACGCCGTTCGCCTGGCTGGGGCTGGTCTGGGGCGGGCTGCTTTTCGCGCTGCTCAACGTGGGAGCATACGTCTGGGCCGTCCGCCGGCTGGCTCGCGACGTGTTGCCCGGAGAGTGGCCGCCTGTGCGGGAGGCCATCCTGCTGGCCCTGGCAATGCCGGTGGCCGTGCGGGGATTGTGGAACGGTCAGAGCAACGGGCTGGTGGCCGCCTGCCTGCTGCTGGCGACGGCCGGACTGGCCCGGCAGCGATGGTGGCTGGCCGCCGGGCTGCTCTCAGCGGCGGTATACCTGAAGCTCTCGCCGCTGGCCGTGGGGCTCCTGTTTGCAGGCCTGGTCCCCGGGCGGCTGGGCCCACGACTTCTGGGGGCATTGGTTATCGGCGGTTTGTTGCCCTTCCTGACTGCGTCGCCGGAATACGTTCTGGACCAGTACACCGGCTGGTTCGAACACCTTGTACAGACGAGGCAGAAGCGCTGGCCCAGCTTCCGGGACGCACGCACCTTCTGGGAATGGGCCGGCATCACGACAAATCTTAGCGTTTACGCGGTGCTCCAGGCCGGTGCGGGGATCACGGCCCTGGGCTGGTGTTGGTGGCAAAAGCGGCGATGGGACCACAAACCACGGATGTGGCTGACGGCAGCATTAGCGGCGGGGATCGGTTATCTCATGCTCTTTGGTCCGGCCATCGAATCACCCACTTACGTGCTGATCGCCCCTATCGTCGCCTGGGCAGTCCTGGAGGCATTCGCGACACGATGCGGCCGGATTGTCGCTGTGACCGTATTCGTGCTGATGACCGCCTTCATGGACGGTGGAACGGAGCGCGCCCTGGCCAGGCTCACGCCGGCGGCCGCAGTCGGCCTGCCGGCCAGTACGCTGCTGCTGATGTTCTGGCTGATGGCCTGGGGATGGAGGCAGAGGCCCGGCATGGAGGCGGAAAGTCAAACCCGTGATCGCTACGGCCTGGGCCCGCCGGCGGCAACCCAGCGCCCGTAAGTGCCGGGCTCGCGGTTGAACTTGATGGCGTCCACCAATTGCAGGCGTCCGTCAAAGAACAGTACGTGTCCTCTCCGGTTGTGCCACACGCTGAGGTAGTCGTTCCAGCTCAACTGGCGGAAGGTAAAGAAGCCGCTGTTGCCATCATTGAGCATCTTGCTGGTGTCGGGCGGCACGGGGAGCCAGTTGGGCACGTCATCGTAGTTTTGAAACTCTTCAAACATCATGCCCAGGCGGGTGGGCCGGGTGTCGTAGCGGACGCCGTCGTGTACCAGGTTCCTGGGCAATTTGTCCGGGTTGATGAAGTTGGCGTCGGCGAGGGGATTGGCGAAAGGCTCGCCATACACGCCTCCCTTGTAAGCCTGCACCATTTCATGGGGATGCAACAGACGGACGTAGCTGTGGATCGGCTTGTCGCCGTACGCGCCGCCGGCGCCGATGGCCCGGCCGCGGCGCCGCAGCGTGTCTTTCGGGCAAAAGTAGACTTCCTTGCTCTTGATGTACTTGTAGATGTGCCCGAACTCGACCCAGGCACTGGAATCGGTCGGGCGGACGCCGCCGGTTTTGGCATAGAGATTGGGATAGTAATCCACCATCGGGTACGAGGTGCCCAGGCTGTCCCAGAGCCACCATTCGACGTGCGGGAAATAGTTCTTGTGGTCCGCCGCGTAAAGGAGGTGGCCTTTATACATCTGGTCCAGGTGGGTCTTGCAGACGGTGGTCTGGGCCAGTTCCCTGGCCTTGCTCAGCGAAGGCAACAGGATGCCGACCAACAGGGCGATGATGGCGACCACCACGAGCACTTCGATCAGCGTGAAGGCCGGGGCCGGCCCGTGCACCCTGCCCTGCCGCGCGGAACGCCATCCAGACGTCCGGCCGGGATTCCCCAAATGTCCACCTGCATCGAAGTTCATGGCCACGACTTTACCCGTCGGCGGTTGGATGCCTACTCCAGGCCATCACTTGCGGCTTCGCGAAGACCCCGGCTCACTCCATCGACGCAGTATTCTATCACCTTCAGCAGATAATCCAAATTCTCGATTGAGATCACAAGCGGCGGCATGATGACCAAAACGTCCGCCAGCGGGCGCAGGATAACGCCATGTTCTCTGGCCCGCGCACAGACCTGCGCCCCCACTTGCATCCCGTACGTATACCCTTTGCGCGTGGTCTTGTCGCAGACCAGTTCAACCCCGGCGATCAGACCACACTGCCGGACGTCACCGACCAGCGGGTGGCTGGCTAAATCTTTCAGGCCCAGGCGCAACCGCTCAATTTTGACCGGCAATTGTTCCAGAATCCGTTCAGATTCGAACAGGTCCAGGGAGGCCAGGGCCGCCGCACAGGCCAGTGGATTGCCCGTGAAGGTGTGGCCGTGATAGAAGGTCCGTCCGCTGTCTATCGGACCCAGGAAAGCATCAAAAATTTCCTGGGTTGCCAGGGTGGCGGCCAGCGGTAGATAGCCGCCGGTCAGGCCTTTGGAGAGGCACAGCAGGTCCGGCGACACCCCCTCGTGCTCACAGGCGAACATGCGCCCGGTTCGGCCGAAGCCGGTTGCGACTTCGTCGGCGATCAGCAGGGTCCGATACTGGTCGCACAGCTCGCGGACCCGCCGGAGATACCCCCGCGGCGCAGTGATCATCCCTCCAGCGCATTGCACAAGCGGCTCCACCACGACGGCGGCCACGCGCCCGGCATGGCGTTCCAGCAGGGCGCCCAGTTCGTCGGCACAGGCCATGCCGCAGCTTTCAGGGCTCTTGCCCAGGGGGCAGCGGTAGCAGTACGGCGAAGGGGCAAAATGCGTCTCAAAGAGCATGGGGCGATAGACGCGGTGGAAAAGGTCGATGCCCCCGACGCTGACGGCCCCGACGGTATCGCCGTGGTAGGCGTTCCGGAGAGCAATGAAGCAATCGCGCCCCTCGTGGCCGCGGTGCCGCCAGTAGGCGAAGGCCATCTTGCAGGCGACCTCCAGGGCGGTGGAACCATCGTCAGAGTAGAACACCTTGGCCAGCCCCGGCGGCGCGATCTCAATGAGCCGGCGGGCCAGTTCGATGGCCGGCGGCGAGGCGAGGCCAAGCTGGGTGGAGTGCGCCACTTTCCCGAGCTGTTCAATGATGGCCCGGTCGATCTCCGGCCGCCGATGCCCGTGGACGTTGCACCACATGCTCGAATGGCCGTCGATGTATCGTCGGCCGTCCGCGCCGATCAAGTATTCCCCTTCTCCGCCCACGATGACCAGAGGATCGACCTGATTCCAGAGTGAGTGCTGGGTGAACGGATGCCAGACGTACCGGCGGTCGAGTTCGATCAGCCGGCGGTTTTCCTCGTCGGTCAGGGCTTTCGGTATGGGGGAATCGGTCCTCATGCGGCGACACTCTAGCAGCGACCGGAAAGCCTGGCAAAGGCCGAAACCGGTCCAACTTCGCACCTGGCGATATTCGTCATAAATATAGCATCAGATCGCCTTTAGATTTCTGCATGGTCATCGCGCTCGAAGACGTGAACCCGGTTTCACAGCATCCTGGCCCCCCTCCGGGAGACCCCCTGCCGCCGGCGAGCTTCCGATGCTGCCCCGGATCCGGTTTATCCGCTGAGCCGAGGATTTTCATTGACAGCCGAACTACCTCTCTGGTATTCTAATTTAGCAGAATGCGACGGACGGCTTTGCGCCCGGAGGGACAAGATGGGCGTGGAGAACCTGTTTCCTACCTTTACCATGGGGTACCCGAGCGGGCCTGCCAAAGCGGGATTTGAATCATGGACACACGGATAATGAATTCCGGGTATTGGCTCGTGGCCGGCTGGACCATGCTGCATTTCCTCTGGGTGGGAGTGGTCATCGGCCTGTTCGCGACTGCCGGCCGGCTGGTCCTGAGTTCGGCACAGCCCGTGGTGCGATATACGTTCGCCCTGGGCTGTCTCGTGCTGCTCGCGCTCGCGCCTCTGGCCATTGGGGTCGTGGTGGCCAACGATAACCCCACCCCGATCGTAACCGTCCGCTCGGACGGCCTTTCCTTGCCCAGAGAGGGGCCGGACGAGGCCCTCGGCCTGACGCTATCCGCGACCACCACAGGCCGGCCCGTGGATGCCGGCTCCGCCGCGGCGCCCTCGCTGCTTTCGTTGGCAAAAGAAGCCGCGTTCACCGCCGTTCGATATCTGCCGTGGGTCTGGCTGACCGGCTCGCCACTGGCGTTCCTGCTGGTAATCACCGGCCTGGCCGGAGCGGAACGTCTTGGCCGCCAAAGCACCTTGCTCACCACCGGCATCGTGCCCGATACCTGCCAGCGTCTGCTTGGGGCGCTGTGCATGACGCGGCGCGTGGCCGTCGGCGTCTGCCACCGCCTGAAGAGCCCGGTGCTCATCGGTATACTGCGCCCGATCATTCTGCTGCCCCCCGCCGCACTGGCCGGTTGGAGCCCCGAGCAGCTCGAAATGGTCCTGCTTCACGAACTCGCCCATGTCCGCCGATGGGACAACCTGGTCAACCTCTTCCAGCGGATCGTCGAGTCCATCCTGTTCTTCCATCCCGTGGTGTGGCTGGTTTCGGAATGGGTGCGTGCCGAGCGCGAACACTGTTGCGATCAGGTGGTGCTCGCGTACACCCGCCAGCCGCGAGCCTACGCCGAGTTGCTGGCAGGCATGGTCCTGCCGATCTCCGAACACGCCGCCTTCGCGGCCATGGGCGAGGCGAATGTCGTCGCCCGCATTCGCCGCGTGCTGAAGCTGAGGGACGAAACCATGAAGCTGTCGCGCAAGGCGGTCAGCTTGGCAGTGTGCGTTCTTCTGGTCAGCGCGGCACTCGTGGGCATCTCCACCCGGATTTCCACGGCCTCATCGAGCTGGTTGCAAAGCATCATGTTTGGCCAGGACCGCGACCCCTCGCTCGAACGGGACCCTGGCATCAATGAGCCGCCGGCCAGGCCGGAACCTTCCAATGCCTCGCCGTGCGAGCCGATCGCGCAAGATATCGCGCCCCAACCAGCTCCGGAGAGCGTGGTCACGCTGCGTCTCCTGGATCAAGACGGCAACCCGGTCGAGGGCGTCAATCTCGCCCTTCGAACCCGGTGGACAGGCGGCAACCGCAATTCTACTGTCGTCGCACCGAGCCGCAGGACCTGAGATCCGGGCCGGATGGAACAGCCCGGCTGCCTTGGACATGGTTCCAAAACCCGCTCACGGAAGCGGGCACGCCCGTGCTGGCCATGCATACCGAACGAGGATTGGGGGCGACGATCCTGATCCCCAGGGACAGCCATGACCGCGAATGGAGCGTGCTGCTCCACCCGCTGTGCCGCGTGAGTTTTCGCCTGATCAGTTCAGCGCTGCTGGACATGGGCTTCCCCCTCGCCCAGACCAAAGGACACATCCTGGTCCGGCAAAACGATGAGATACCGCTCTTCGAGCAGCTTAAAACTCAGGCTGCTCCCGACGGCACGCCTTACGAGTTCGAGTACCTGCTGCCGCCCGGCAACTACTGCACGTGGTTCTTCGGCGACGCGGACGGGCGGCCGGAAACACGGCAGGTGCGCATCGCATTCGACGTCGTCCCCGGCCAGGAGAGCCTGGATTTAGGTACCATCGATCTGCCGCCGGCGCAATACTCGTTCTTCTACGGCAAGCCCGCCCCCGAATTCGTCCAACTCAAGGACATCCGGACCGGCCGGCCCGTGAGCCTCGCCGCGATGCGGGGCAAGGTGGTGCTCGTGGCCTTCACGCCGGCCTATTCCTGTGTGAAGGACAAGCTGCAGGGCTTGTACGAGCGATACAAATCCGCGGGGCTGGAGGTAGTTCTCATCCACAGTCCTGACACCGCCCCTTCCGCCCTCGAAGGCGATCCCGACCGCACACAGATTATCGAGGCGGTTGACGGCGGCGCTCCGACCGGAAGACACAAGCCCGGATCCATCTCGGGCACGACCGCCGCGGCCTATGGCCTCGAAACCGGTGACGTGATGTTTCTGATCGATCACGACGGCCGGATGCTTCAACGGATAAGGCTGGAACGGCCGGTTACGAAAAATGTTCTGGAGCGAGCCCTGGGCCTGCTGGACGCGGAAGCCATGCTGCTGGAAGCCGACTTCAATGCGTTGCGGTACGTGAAGCACGTGGATTACATCCGCCTGTCGGGCCACGCGGGGTGAAGTTGGAACTGAGATGCGAGAACTGAGACGTGAGAACTGAGAGGACGATGGAGGCCGCAGATGGCCACCACTTCCGAGACAGATCAACTGATCTGGCCGCCGTGCAGTCGAGAACAGACAGTACCACGTCGGGCTTGTCGCAGCTCGATTCCGTCGTTCGCTTCCGTCTGGGGCCATGTGGCGACCCAGAGCAGCAGCGTTACAGTCAGTGCGACCCACGGCCGTCCGTACCCCGCTTCGGCACCGACGTGCCACACTCGGACCAGACACCGCTCACGCTGCCGGTGAAGATGTGGACGCAATACCGGCAGGTGTCCGCGTTCGTCGAGGAAGCGAATCTCACGCCGCCCCTCACGGGGCGGCAAACATGGCGCGGGTCGCTCTAAACCACGGGTTCCGCTTCGCTCCACCCGTGGCTACTCTCTCCTCGCCCCTGCGGGGCGAATCCGTCGCCTGCGAGCGAACCCGTCGCCTGCGAGCGAACCCGGCGTATGTGGGACAAACCCGTCGTTTGCGAGCAGACCCGTCATATGCGGGACAAACCCATCGCCTGCGGGCCGATACGTCGTACGTGGGGCGAAGAGCGGACCCGTCGTATGCGGGGCGGACCCATCGCCTGCGAGCGGACACGTCGTATGCGGGGCAGACCCGTTGCTTGCGAGCGGAGCCGTTGCTTGCGGGGCGGACCGTTGATTGCGGACAGAGCCGTTGCTTGCGGGGTAAACCCTCGCTTGCGCTACGGGTTCGTGAGGCCGTCCTGAAAACTGGGGCACGAGGCCAACTAGGGGACACACCCTAATCCGGTTTCTACCCTAGCGTGCCGGCGGGCGGTTCGTATAATCGCCTTCATGTCCATCCGCCTGGTTCTGGGACGTGCTGGCAGCGGCAAGACTTACCGCTGTCTTGAGCAGATCCGGGAGCGGCTTCGCCAGAATGCCGCCACCGGCCACCGACTCCTGTTCCTGGTCCCGGAGCAGGCCAGCTTCCAGATGGAGCGGGCCCTCATCGAGACGCCGGACATCCCCGCGTACACCCGTTGCGAGGTACTCAGTTTTCAGCGGTTGGCCTATCGCATCTTTGCGGAGGTGGGGGCCGGGCCGAAGCGCGGGGACCAGACCATCGGGGCGCTGGGCCGACTGATGCTCATTCGCCGGATCCTTCGGCATGAACGGCCGGTGCTGCAGCTCCTCGGGCGGGTGGCGGACAAGCCGGGGCTGATCAAGCAGATCGCCGCCGCCATCGACGAACTGATGCGGGAGAAGGTGGAGCCCGAGAAGCTGGCGGACATCGCCCAGGCCACGCACGACAGCGACCCGCTCCAGTCGGCCAAAATGGCGGACTTGAGCCGGCTGTATCGGGGGTATCTGGATGCCCTGGAAGGCGATCGACTGGACCCCGGGCAGTATCTGTCGATGGCGGCCGAGCGTGCGGCGGGTTGCCCCTGGCTGGACGGCGCGGAGATCTGGGTGGATGGTTTCGCCGGCTTCACCGCCCAGGAGTACGAGCTGCTGACCACACTGGCCCGCCGGGCGCAAAGCATGGAAATCACCATGCTGGCCGATCCGGATACGCCGGCGGTGACCATGGACAAGATCCCGCCTTGGTGGTTCTCACTGTTTTCGCGAACGGAACGGACGATGGTCCGACTTCGCGGCGAGTTGAAGAAGGCGGGATTGAGCCTTGCCGAACCGATCCGCCTGCCGGCTGGAAACGCCACGCGGTTCGCGCGTCCGGAGCTGGCCAGGCTGGAGAAATGTCTGTTCAGCCGCCGGTCAACACCGGCCCGGCTGCCCCTTTCCAGGGGAGAGGAAGGCGGGCAAGATGCCCGCCCCCCGACAAGCGGCCAAAGGCCCGTAGCTGACCAAGGCGGGCAGGATGCCCGCCCTCCTCTGCCGGCGGTGACGGTTCTGGAACTGCCCGATCGGCGTTGCGAGGTGGATGCGGCGGTTGCGGAAATTGAGCGTCTCCGCCGTGAGGCCTCGCCACCGATGCGCTACCGCGACATCGCGGTGATCGTGCGGGATCTGGCCCCCTACCACGACCTGCTCTCCGCGGCGCTGCGGGCTCACGAGATTCCCTGCTTCATTGACCGCCGTCAACCGACCACGCAGCACCCGCTCATCGAGCTGGTTCGCGGCCTGCTGGCCATTGCCAGCGACGACTGCCAGCTCGAATCGGTGCGACTGTTGCTCAAAACGGGCCTGCTGCCGATTACCCCGGAAGATGCCGACCTGTTGGAAAACTATCTGCTGGCCTGCGGGATTAACGGCCGGTCCGCCTGGGACGAGCCCTGGAAGTTCACGCGTTACTTCCGCCGCCGGGACAACCAACCGGAGCTGACACGTCCCCAGGCCGAAATACTGGAACACATTAACTCCATCCGCCGGAAATGGCTTGACACACTGGGCCCATGGCTCAACGCCGCGGTCGGGAATCGCCAGGCATCCGGCCGCGAGTGGGCCGAAGCGCTGTTCAACTGTCTCGACCGGCTGAAGGTCGGCCCCCGCTTGTACGAGTGGGCGGACGCAGCCGAGGAGAACGGCCAGCCGGACGAGGCCGAGGCCCATCGCCAGGTCTGGGCCGACTTCGTGGGGCTGCTGGACGAGTTCGTGCGGGCCTTGGGCGGCGAGTCGATGTGTATCCGCGAGTTCCAGGAGACCACCGAGGCCGGCCTGGCGGAATTCAGCCTGGGGCTGGCTCCCGCGACGCTTGACCAGGTGCTGATCGGCGCGATCGAGCGCAGCCGTCATCCGCCGGTTCGGGCCGTGCTGCTCCTGGGTTTTGATGACGCACACTTCCCCATGCGCCGCGGCGAAGACCCGCTGCTGGGCGATGACGAGCGCGAGGCGCTGGCCGCCAACGAAGTGGAGATCGGCCCGCCCCGTCGGCAACAGCTTCTCGACGAACGCATGCTGGCCTACATCGCCTTGACCCGGGCCAGCGAGCGCATTCTGATCACGTACCCCCGGGCGGAATCCGACGGCAAGCCGGTGAATGCCTCGCCGTACCTGCGCGACGTGCTGGCGGCCCTGCCGGGTCTGGAACCGGAGGTGATGCAGGACCCGCGCGGCGGACGCGACGACGCGTGGCTGACCCGCTGCGGCGAGCTGGGCGCCCGGCTGGCCCGGGAGTTTCGCTACCGTGGCCCGATCAGTGACGAGAAAGATCCCGCAGGCCGAGCGCGTTGGAACGCGTTGTATGAGGCCGTTCGCGATCAGAGAGACTGGCACGTGAGCCTCGGCCGGTCGCTGGCCGGCCTGAAGTATGCCAACACGGCCAGGCTGCATGACGGCCTGGTTGCCCAGTGGATCGGGCAGCGTTTCGCCGCCAGCGTCAGCCGGCTCGAATTGTTCGCCGCCTGTCCTTTCGCCCACTATCTGGAATATTTCCTGCGGCTGGAGCAGCGCATTGAGGCGGACATGCGCGACGTGGACCTGGGGACGCTCTGCCACGCCATCCTGGAGAAATTTATCAAGGATCTGACCGACGCCAGTCGGCGGCTGGCGGATCTGGAAGACGACGAGATCGGCGAGGGGGTGGAGTCGGCCGCCGGCGAGGTGGCGCCGCGCATGGCCGACGACCTGCTGCTGTCCGAGGCCCGCAACGCGTTCCTGCTGTCGCGCAGCCGGGACCATCTTCGTCGCGTGCTGCGCTGGCAGCGTGACAGCGCCCGGGTGGGCGCGTACCGACCTTTCCGCGTGGAGTATCCGTTCGGCTATGCCGAACTGGATGGCGGGCAGCTTAGCCTCAAGACGCCGAAGGGGCGGGAGGTGGTCCTGCGCGGCCGGATCGACCGTGTCGATATCGCGGAACTGGCCGACGAGGTGCTCGGCGTGGTCATCGACTACAAGCACTCGACGGATCGAAAGCTCGACTTCTGTAAGGTGTTTTACGGTTTGAGCCTGCAACTGGTGGGCTACCTGCTTGCTTTGCAGCAGGCGGGCAGGACGCCGGCCGGAAGACCCATCCGCCCGGTGGCCGCCTTCTACCTGCCGCTGCTGGAGCCGTATCAGGCGGTGGCCCATCCGAGCGAGGAGAAGAAACAGTCGTACCGGTGGCGCGGCATCGCGGATTGCTCGGCGCTGGACACGCTGGACAAGACGGTTGAACCGGGCGGCTCCTCCGAGTTCATGGCCGCCAGGCTGACGGTGAAGGGCGAGCCGTACAGCAATTGCGATCTGGCCCGGCAGGACGACTTCCAGGCCCTGCTGGCCCATACGGCCGAGCGCATGGCCGAACTGGCGGATCGATTGATCGACGGCGACATCGCCATCAGCCCATACCGGCTGCGGCGACAAACGCCCTGCTCGTGGTGCCAGTACAAGCCGGTGTGCCGGTACGAGATCGAGACGCAGTTGCCGCGAGCGCTGGAGGCGTTGAAGAAGGCGGAGGTGTTTGAGCGGATGAGGAGGGACGAGGGGTGAGGGGCGAGGGGTGAGGGGCGAGGGATGAGAGGCAAGGGACGGCAGATAAGGCCCCGAAGGGGCCATGTGAGAGTAGCCACCAGTGAAGCGAAGCGGAACTGGTGGTTAGGAAGCGGCGCAATCGAATCTCCCGCCCCAACGGGGCGGGGTGAGGCTCCACGAGGACCGCACGCCGCCCAATGAATAGATGATGAACAGGAAGGAAGAAGGAAAGGAACGAGGCTTGAGGGGGGATGAAGGCTTGAGGTGAGAGCAGGCAATCCACTCCGCTTTTTCAGCCTTCATGCCGTGAGTCTGAAAGGTCGCAGAAACCTTACGGGAGCGCTATGCCTACGCGCGAGCCACAGTCTGACGGTCTGGGCCATCTGTCACCGGCCCAGCTTGAAGCCATCCGCGAGACGAGCTGCAGCCTGCTGGTGTCGGCCGCGGCGGGGTCGGGCAAGACCACCGTTCTGGCCGAGCGTTGCGTCGCGCTGGTCTGCGACGTGGAGGAACCGAAACGCTGCGATATCGACAAGCTGCTGGTGGTGACCTTCACTGACGCCGCCGCCGAGGAGATGCGGGCACGAATCCGCTCGGCCCTGCGCCGCCGGCTCGATGAGCAACCCGACGACGAACGGCTCCAGCGGCAGATCTATCTGCTGGAATGTGCCAGCATTTCGACCATTCACTCGTTCTGCAAGACGCTCATCGAGCGTTATTTCCCACAGGCCGAAG
This sequence comes from Phycisphaerae bacterium, assembly GCA_012719955.1. GTDB lineage: Bacteria > Planctomycetota > Phycisphaerae > UBA1845 > PWPN01 > JAAXZI01. The sequence continues at coordinate 12,375 of JAAXZI010000261.1, forward strand.
TCGATCCGCAGGCCTCCGTGCTCAGCGAAGAGGAAGCCGACCTTCTACGCGACGAGGTCCTGGATGAGCTGTTCCTGAGCCTGTACGCCTCGAACGATGCGGATGGACTGGCCTTCCAAGCCCTGGTGGACGACTACGGCGCTGGGGACGACTACAAGGTCGGCCGGATCATCCTGCAGATCCACAATTTCATCAGCACCCTGCCGGATCCGCAGCAATGGCTCGACGACTCGCTGCGACGCCTGCGGCCGGAGGACCCCAACAGCCTGCCGGCCGACCTGCACGCGATCCAGTGCAAGCGGTTACGCGAAGAGCTGCTGTCCCAGATGGATTACTGCCGGTATCTCGCGGAGGCCATTCACGCGACCTGGCCGGTGGCGGAAATGCACGCCGATTCGGTGACGGAACACTACTTCACGCTGAAGCAATGGCTCGACGCGCTGGATCCCGACAGGCCGGAGTGCTGGGAAACGGTGGCGGAGGCTATCCGGGCGCACAAAATCGAATGGAAGACCCGCCGGCCAACGAAGCTCTCCGACGAGGACAAGGCCGCCTTCGATGCCGCCAAGGCCCAGCGGGACAAGCTGAAGGTCTATTTCGAGCAGCGTCTCCGGCAGCGGCTGTGCGCGTTCACCGCCGGGGAATACCGCGAGGGCCTCACCCGCGTCGCGCCGTACGTGCGGACGCTGGTGCACCTGGTGCGCGAGTTCGACCGTCGCTACGCGGAGGCCAAGGCCGTGCAGGCGGTGGTCGATTTCAACGATCTGCAGCGGCGCGCCCTGCGGCTGCTTTCCGATCCGGACGACCCTTCGAAACCCTCGGACGTGGCCCGGCGCCTTCAGAAGCATTACCGCTACGTGCTGGTGGATGAGTTCCAGGACGTGGACCCGCTGCAGGAGCGCATCCTGCGTTTTGTCAGCCGCGAGTCAGCCGACCCGCCGGAGGGCAATCTTTTCACGGTGGGCGACATCAAGCAGTCGATCTACCGGTTCCGGCTGGCCGAGCCGACGTTGTTCACGGCACGGGCCGACCGCTTTGCACAGGGATCGACCATTGGGCGGGTCATTCCGCTGCAGAAGAACTATCGCAGCCGTCCAGGCGTGATCGATGCGATCAACCTGCTGTTCGAAACGCTCATGAGCCGGGATTTCGGCGGGAGCGATTACGACGACCAGGCCCGGCTTCACCCAGGCGCAACTTATCCCGAGCAAGCCGAAGGGCCGACGTTCGACCGGCCGGCCATCGAAATGCACCTGCTCGAACCGGTAACGGAACGGACGCGGACGGCCGCCGCGGATGATGGCGATGAGGAGGCCGAATCGGCGGCCGGCGGCGAAGAATCCGCGGTCGAAGAGCTGGAAGGCATCGAACGCGAGGGTTACCTGATCGGCCGGCTGGTGCGTCACTGGATGGGCCAGGGACAGATCGGCCGGCGCTGGCACGTGGCCGGTCGCCCGGAGACGCCCGGCGGCGTGCCCGTGGCCCGCCCGATCGAGTACCGGGATATCGTCATTCTGCTGCGCTCGCTGCGCTTCAAGGCCGAGCCGATTGCCGACGTGCTGCGCCGCATGGGGGTGCCAGTTCGGATCGAGCGGCAGGCCACGACACTGGACACCACCGAGTTCCGCGATTGCATGGCGGTCCTGCAGGTGCTGGACAACCTGCAACAGGATATCCCCCTGGCGGCGGTCATGCGTTCGCCGATCCTGGGCATGCCGTTTGATGAGACGGAGTTGTTTCAAATCCGCCAGATCGACCGCGAGGTGCCCTTCCATGCGGCGGTGCGCCAATATGCGGCTGAAGGCACGGACACCACCATCCGCCAAAAGCTCAACAAACTGCTGGAGCGACTGGACTATTACCGCACGCGCGCCCAGCGGACGCCGGTGGCCGACGTGCTGTGGGAGCTGTACGAAGAGGCGAATTACCTCTCGTATGTCTGTGGTCTGCCGGATGGCGTCCGGCGGCGCGATCACCTTGTGCAACTGCACGAGCTGGCCCGGCAGTTCGGCCACTTTTCGCGTCAGGGTCTGCGGCGGTTTCTGCACTTCCTCGAAGACCTGATGGCGCGGGACCGCCAGCCGCGCCAGGCAGGTATCGGCGGCGACGAGAACTGCATTCGCATCATGACCATCCACGCCAGCAAGGGGCTTGAGTTCCCGGTGGTGATCATGGCCGACCTCCAGAAGAGCTTCAACCTCGAGGACGCCCGCAGCGCGGTGCTGGTGGATCGCCAGCACGGCATCGCCATGCGCGCCTCCGAGCCGGAGAAACGCATTCTCTATCCGACCCTGGCTCACCAGCTTGCCGTCGATGACACGATTCGTGAGAGTCTGGCGGAGGAACTGCGGGTGTTGTATGTCGCGCTCACGCGGGCTCGCGAGCATCTCGTGCTGCTTGGTCGGATCAGCCCCGACCGCGTGGCCATGGTTCGGGCCATGCAGCGGGCCAATGGCGGTGCGGACACCCGGCGGGCCCTGCCCCGACTCCAGCTTGAATCGGCATCCTGCGCCCTGGACTGGTTGCTGGCGGCGATCGCCACGGTACCGGTTGAGCAGGTTGGCTGGCATGATCGCCAGGGACAGAACGGCGACCCACAGGCCGGCGAAGGGCCCGACGCCTCGCGCGGCTGCGCATCGTCCGCCCCCCTGTTCGCGATTACCACCTATACGCGTGCAGCGACCGATCAATGGCGGATTCCACCTGCCGTCCGTGAGGCCCAGGCCGAGGTCCTGGTCCGCATCGCGAGGCTGGAGCCGTTGCCGGATGATGAGCCGGTGACGGGCATCGAAGACGCGCACCGGCTGATCGCGAGCTTGCGCGAAGCGTATCCGGCACAGCCGCTGACTACCATTCCAGGCCGGCTGGCCGTAGGCGAACTGAAGCGCCGCTGGGACGGCAGCGCCGATCTGGACGAGCGCATGCCGAAGGCCTGGCGAAGCGCGGAACCGCCCCGGTGCGTTTTTGTCACGGAAAAGGCGGTGGGTGATCCGACGGTTCGCGGTTCGGCCACGCATCGCTTTCTTCAGCTTGTGGATCTCTCGGCGCCCTGCGACCTGGAAGACCTGCGGCGGCAACTTACGAGGTTATGCGACCAGGGCCGGATGAGCCCGGTCGAGGCCGAATCGGTGCTTGTCGAGTCGGCCGCCTGGTTCTTCCGCACACCGCTGGGGCAGCGCATCCGCGCTTGCGCTTCCGGGGTTCATCGCGAAGTGGCGTTCGAAGCGCGCATCGACCCGCGGCTATACGATCCGCACATTGTCGGGCAGGACTATCGCGACACGATCCTCGTCCGCGGCGTGGTCGATCTCATCCTGGATGCGCCCGACGGGCTGGAGATCGTGGACTACAAGACGGACATGCTGCCCGCCAGGGCCTGCGAGGAGCGGGCCAATACGTATCGCGCGCAGCTCGACATCTACGCCCTGGCCGTGGAGAAGGCATTTCGCCGGCAAGTCGCACATCGATGGTTGGTGTTCCTGCATGGACGGGTACTCACCGACGTGCCTCCTACGGAGCGGAAATAGTCGGCTACCGACGTGTCGTTAAATGTTGATAAGTCTTGGTAAGCCCTCCGCACGCTATCCTAATGAAAATTCATGCCTGTTGAGTCGTTCCGCCTCGTCCTGGCGGGGGAATAATCTTTTGCCGCAACACCGCGCTGAACGAAACGAAAGGAGAGCTGGAGTATGTACGTACTCTGGATGATTCTGATCGGCATTATTGTGGGGGCCATTGCGAAGCTTCTGATGCCCGGCCGTGACCCAGGGGGAATCATCGTGACCATGCTCCTGGGTATTGCCGGTTCCATCGTGGCGGGCTTCCTCGGTCGGCTGATCGGCTGGTATGCTCCCGGCGAACCCGCGGGGCTCATTACCTCGATCCTGGGGGCCATGCTACTGCTCTTCCTGTATCGGCTCTTCATCAACCGTGGCACCGCCACTCGCTATACGTGATGTGGACCCGTCCTGACCGGCCCTGACATCAAGGGTACTGAATCGCCAGTAGCCGGCTTCCGGTTTTCAGTCACCAGTCCGCAGGGACTCTTGGGACCGATTACCGGGGAGCGGCTACTGTTCACTTCAGACTTGACAAGCCGGCCGTCCATTCGCATGGTGTGCATCGAGGCAACGCCCCCTGTCGCCGGTAGATGCCGCCATGCCCGAGACGACCCTACCGCCCCCGCCTTCTACACAGACCCTCGACACGGCAAGCGCGCGTTCGCAGCGCCGCGGTGAGATCGTGTTGCAGTGGCTGGCCGGTGAACCGCTTGTTCCGCCGGCGATCGGGCTGACGGTCGGTATCTTTCTGGATTCGGTGGTCTCCATCCCCTTCCCGGCAGCACTGGCGGTCATGCTGGCGGCCGGGGCCATGCTCCTGCGCCTCGGACGCCGGATTGCCGTCGGCCACGTTGCCGTCGCGCTGGCGGCGGCGGCGTTGGGAGCGACCCTCCACGACCTGCACTTCCGGCACTGGCCTGATGACCACCTGGTCCGTTACACGAACGACGAACCCGCGCCCGCCCGGGTCGTGGGCGTAGTGGTGCGGGGGCCGCTGATCGCGCCCCTGTCGACAGGGCACATCACGTGGATCCGGCAGCTTCCGCGCACCCGCCTGCTCATCGAAGCCCAACAGGTGGAGGGCGTGGCCGGGCCGGTTCCGGCGAGCGGACTGGTCGCGGTCGTGGTGCGGGAGCCGGTATTGGGAATCAGCCCGGGCGACCAGGTCGAATTGTTCGGGACGCTGCACCGGCCGGTCCCGCCGGCCAACCCCGGCGAACGCGACTGGACGCTGATCAGCCGCCGGAACGGCGTGCTGGTGGGCATGAGCTGCGAACATGCCTCCAACGTGACCGTGCTGGCCTCGCCTGACTGGCGCGACCGGTGGCTGAATGTCGTTCGCCGGCGGGCCTGCGCCGCGATTCGCGAACAGACCTTCCAGGAGGACGAGCCCGGCGCCCGGCTGCTGGACGCGCTGGTGCTTGGGCAGCGCAGCGCGGTGGATGACGACCTCAACCAGGCCTTCATCAACACCGGCACAGTGCATTATCTCAGCGTCAGCGGCGCTCATGTCGGCGTGCTGATGGCCTTCGTGTGGGCAGTCGGCTGGCTGGTGGGCCAATCGAGACGCCGGTGCGCGGTGTGGGCCATCCTGCTGGTGATAGCCTACGCGACATTGACGGAACCCAGTCCGGCCGTCATCCGCTCGGCCATTATGGCCGTGGTGTTCTGCATCACCATTCTCGCCCGACGTCCGCTGCGATCGGCCAACGGGCTGGCCCTGGCGGCGATCATCCTGCTCATCCTGCGTCCGACCCAGCTCTTTGACCCCGGCTTTCAGCTTTCGTTTCTGACGCTGATGGCCCTCATGTACCTGTCACCGCGGGTGCATGCCCTGGGCAAGCGGGCGTATGACCGGCTTCTTGGCCGGGACGATCCGCTGCTCCAGCCGGAGATCCAATACATGCTCAACCCACCCTCGTGGCCGCGGCGTGTGCTGGATGGGGCCTTACGGCAACTGGGTTGGGCGTTGGCGATCAGTGTGGCCGCCTGGGGTGTCGGGGCTCTGGTGAGCTCTTATCACTTCCGGCAGGTTCCGCCCTGGGGATGGATCAATACCGTTCTGGTCACGATTCCGATGTCGGCGGTGTTGCTGCTGGGGCTGGTCAAGACGGTGTTGTCGTGGATCTTTCCGCCGGCATCCTTTGTGGCCGGCTGGCCGCTGGGGATGTTGACCGACGCCCTGATTGGGCTGATCCGCCTGCTCGATCGGCTGCCCGGCTCGGGGTGGCGGACGCCGGAGATGCCCGCCTGGCTTTCGGCGGCCGGGCTGGGAGTGCTGGGGTTGTGGATCGTGGCGGCACCTCTGAACATTCGTCGGAGGTGGGTCGCGGGGGCGGCGGTGGGATTCGCCCTGCTTGCCGCCTGGAACCTGGTGCCGAGAGGCCCTGCCGACTCGTTGGAGCTGCACGTGTTATCCGTCGGCGACGGCACCGCCTGCGTGCTCCAGATGCCCGGCGGAAAGACCTTCATGTATGACCTGGGCACGCGCCCGCCATACGATATCCAGCGGTGGACGGTGGGTCCGTTTCTGGCCCACAAGCGTCTCCGAGCGATCGATACCCTGGTGCTCAGTCATCCGCAACTCGACCACTTCAGCGGGGTGCCGGACCTGCTCGAAGAGGTCCACGTCAAAGAGCTGGTCACCGCATCGCATTTCCGGATGCCGGGGCGGACCGCCGGACCGGCCGGCCGGTTGATTGATTATCTGGCTTCCCGCTCTATCCCGTGGAGGACTATCCATGCGGGAGAGCGGCTGCACGATGAATACGGGGCCAGGATTGAAGTGCTGTGGCCGCCACGGCCGGAGCTTCTGACCATCGTGGGAGCCAACGATTCCTCACTGGTTCTGCGAATCACTTATGCAGGCACGCGCATTCTCCTGTGCGGCGACATCGAGGAATTCGCCCAGCGGCATCTGCTCTCGGGGTGCGATTTGAAGGCGGACGTGCTGGTGCTGCCGCATCACGGCGGCGTAACGCCGGCAACGGGGGCATTGATCAGGGCGGTGGACCCGGCCTGCTGCATCCGCTCGAGCGGCCAGCGGGACCGGGATACCACCAACGGGATCCTCGAACTGGTAACGGGAAGACAATACTTCAACACCGCCGACCACGGAGCGATCGAGGTACGCGCCACTCCCGACGGGCTGTCGATCAGGCCCTTCAGGTGAACTGGCGGTCAAGCTCCGAGGGCACAGCCTGCCCGCCCAGCGTAGCGGCGACCCGACGGAAGTGATAGCCGTAGATGGCCAGCCGCACGGCGTCGGCGAAGGCCGCCCGGTTCCTCTTGAAGGCCTTGACCAAAAACTTCCAGTACTCCAACCGGCCGTGGGCCGCCACGCCCATGATCCACAGCGACTTCAGGAAGGCCATGAAATCCTCGCAGGTGATCGACGCCCGACGGGGCTGCGGGCGATAGGTTTCGAGGAAGGTAAGAACCCTGCGATAATAGACCTTCGGCGCATACAGATGCTTGAGCAGTGCCCGATACCCGTTGGTGAGCAGCTCGCGATCCAGCTTGGGCACGAAATTGAGCACGCCATCGAGGTTGTTGCCGCTGCTCTGTTGCAGAATGCGGCCCTCAGCGGCCAGCCGCTTGAACAGACGTGTCTCCGGCAACGCGGTCAGCAGGCCCACCATGGCGGCGGCAATGCCGGCCTCCTGGATGAATTTGAATTGCCGTTCGAAGATGTTGGGCTGATCGGCGTCGAATCCGACAATGAACCCGCCCATCACTTCAATGCCCGCCTGCTGAATGGTCCTGATGGCCGTCAGCAGGTTGCGCTTGGTGTTCTGGACCTTGGCGCACTCCAGCAGGCTGTCTTCCTCGGGTGTCTCAATACCCACGAAGAGACGGGTGAAACCCGCCTGCGCCATCATCTGGAGCAGCTCGGGCTCATCCACCAGGTTCAGCGACGCCTCGGTAAAGAAGGTGATGTTGCCCTTGTAATGCTCGCGCCAGGCGATCAGCTCGCGCAGGAACGCCTTGACCTTCACCTTGTTGCCGATGAAGTTGTCGTCCACGATGAAGATGGAAGAGTCCCAGCCGGCGGCAACAAGGGAATTCAATTCGGCGATCATCTGCTGCGGCGTCTTGACCCGCGGGACGCGGCCGTTCATCACGATGATGTCGCAGAATTCGCAGTTGAACGGGCACCCGCGCGAGAATTGCAGCGGCATCACCGCATAATCTTTCATCCTGATCAGATCCCAGCGCGGCGGCGGGGTTTGGGTTACATCCGGCCGCTTGGGGCTCTGATATCGGGGTTTGACCGTGCCGGCGATCATGTCCGCAACCAGTTCCGGCATCAGGTCTTCGGCCTCGCCGAGAACGAAGTGCTTCACTTCCGGGAACTGATCGTGGCTGGTGGTGAACAGCGGCCCGCCGGCAATGACCGGCTTGCCCGCGGTATGGCAGCGAGCGATCACCTCTCGGGCCGACTCCGCGTGCACCAGCATGGCGGAGATCATGACGTAGTCAGCCCATTCGATATCACGGTCGTGCAGGCGGCTCACATTGAGATCGATCAGTTTGAGCTGCCATTCCCGTGGCAGCATGGCCGCCACGGTCAACAAGCCCAGGGGCGGGAAACAGGCTTTCCGGGAAAGAAAACGCAGGCTATGCTTGAAACTCCAAAAGGTGTCCGGATGGCCGGGGGAAACTAAAAGCACGTTCATAGGTCGCTCACATGACGAAAACAACTCAACGCGGGTTTTGGGAAACCCCGTCAGAGCTGCTTTGGGTTGAAATCTGAAATCCACTGCCTTTTGATCTTTTATATGCCCGGCTTCAGGCGGTGGGCAAGTGGCCAGGGGCCGCAAGAGCCGGGAGTTGCGTTATGCCTCAAGAACCCGCAGGCGCCGGGCCCATGAAGCCATCTTCATTCCGACAACGATACTGCTTTCTGTTTCCACGGCAACGCGCGTTGACGCGTCACGCAGCCTTGGGAGGCGGGGTATGGATCCGCAAAGCACAGTCGAAACACTCTTCGATCCGGAAAACCGGCAACGGTCGAATTGAGTTCTTCACGCCAGCGCCCGTTCCGCGCCTTCAGTTCGGGACTCCGGCCTGTATACGGACATGGCTTGCAACCGGTCGATCACCAGCTCGTAGGTGGTGTCGCTGCGATCATTAAACTCCTGGACCGCCACCATCGAACAGATCTGAGGATCGTTGTTCTGCAGGCTGAAGCAACGCCTGGCGGGGCGCCTGCGCCCCACCAGTTGCCGTTCAAGCTGCGAAAACAGTTCCAGCGCCCGCCCCCATCCGAAAAGCACACAGACGGCCCCGGTCAGGTCCCAGGCAACAGCCGCGGGGTCGTCGTAATGCACCGCGTGACCGCGCCGATCACGCGCCTCGGCATGTTGACACCAGTTGCTCCTTGCCTGAAGCAGGTCAAGAAGCCGCTCTTTTTCTTCCTGCAGCATGATTGGGTCCCGCATCGCATGGACTGTTAAAATTCACGGCTGCGTGTGGCCCGATTTCCTGTAGGCATAGACCGCACTGCCCGCGTGGTCGGCCGTGCAGTCGCCGTAGTCCGTAGCGAGGATATTGGCGAAATAGTCGAGCACGTCGCGAGCCGTTCGCGGGGAGTCCGCCCGTCGGAGAATCCAGTGGTCGCCCACCTTCTTGACGTGGTGTTCCTCGAAGAGACACTCTCTCGCTTTGGAACCGATGCCCACAAACCAGTCGCCATACGCCCCGCCCCGCTTCTGCATATGCCCCCGGATATCTTCGATAATCTGCTCTTTGGATTTAACCATGTGCATGCTCCCGGAAAAGCGCCTGGGGAAAAGAAGAAGGCCACCTTCGTGGCCTTCCTCCAGCTTAACTGGATGATCAGTAGCGTCTGCGGCCACCGTAGCCGCCCCGGCCTCCGCCGAAGCCGCTGCGACTTTCGCGGGGCCTGGCTTCATTGACCGTGAGCGCCCGGCCTTCCACGGACTGACCGTTCAGGGCTGTCACCGCGGCCTGGGCCTCCTGATCGGTGCCCATTTGCACAAAGCCGAAGCCCTTGCTCCGGCCGGTGCTGCGATCGCTGATGACTTCCGCGCTCTCCACCGTTCCGTGCGGAGCAAACAGTTGCTCCAGGTCGGAGCTGGTGATGCCGTATCCCAAATTCCCGACGTACAATTTCTTGCCCACGTTGTTTTCTCCTGTGCGAGGGCATTCGCGACTCATTCATGCATTCCGAGTCGCAGAAGGAAGAGGCCAAAGGGAGGCCTGAGAAAGGCTGGAAGGATGAGCGGAAAGGCGGTGTAACCTGGTCATCAAGCGCCGCAAATCGGGCTCATTCAACAAACCAATCAGCTTATTTTATGCCGTGATCGACCTGAATGCAAGGACTGTCATTTTCTGCACTAACACCGGCAGGGGCGTTTGTGTTCGCAAGACGGACGGCATCGTCCGGCCAACGAGCAGGCCAAGACGGGTGATCGTCCATGAATGCCGCAGGCTGAGCAGCCAAGTTCTTCACGGCCTGTCCTGCGCGCGGTCCGGGGGCGCTGCACCTGTCTGCGAAGAATAGCGGAAAGGGCCTCAGGGACGGGAAGAACAGGATCCTCAACCCCACCTCTGCGCTACGGGCGCGCTGCCCTCGTCTGGGCTCGGGTCGGCCAGCGCACACATCGGAGCGAAACAGGCCGCCGCCCGGCGATTCGGGGCCAACCAATCCCCCTTGCCGGGAGTGAGCGGACGGCGACGGCAGTCCCTCTTAAACGGCTCCCGGCCCCAAGCGAACCGCCGATTCCACACATAAACCCTGTGCTTAAAAGCCCTTACGATTTCACCCCCACTACCCGGGGCGCTCGGTCTGAATTCAACCACCCGGCGGGACAGTCGGCAGTTTAGATTTGTAAACCGGATGGGCCTGGTTATAATACGGGGCTCGACAAAGGCTTAGACTTTAGCTGTGCAGTCGTGAGGTGATTCGATGTCTCGTGTTTGTGCGTTTACCGGAAAGCGAACGACCGTCGGCCGCAAGTATGCCCGCCGCGGTAAGGCCAAGTACCTGGGCGGCGTCGGCCGGAAAGTGACCGGCAAGACCAAGCGCAAGATCAAGCCCAATGTTCAGAAGGTCCGTGCCGTCATCGACGGCAAGGTTGTCCGCGTGAAGGTCAGCACCAAGGCGATCCGAAACGGCCTGATCACCAAGCCCGTCAAGCGCGTCTGGAAGCCGGAAAAGGCCACCGCCTAGTTGCGTCACTGTACGCGCTGCCATCCCGGGGGCCTGGACTGCGGAAAGCGCGAACCGGCCTCTGAAAAGATGGGCCGCCCGGTCTGAAGTATCTGACGGATGAATTCCACGAACCTGTGAGCCATCGGCTTGCCGGTTCGTGGTTTCTATTTGGGGTCCGTGCCCAAGAACGGATTTGCGGTTATCTTACCTGTATCAACGGAGGATCTGTTCATGCACGTGAGATTATCCCGGCTCGTTCCCGTTCTGCTCGTATGCCTGCCCGTGCTGGCGGCCAAGCCGCCGGCCAGCCCACCGGAGCCGCTGCCGGGCGATGCCATGATCGAAGCTTACCTGGCCCGGCTCACCAGCGAAGTTGAGGCCCCCTTCCCAGGCAATTTCAAAACCGCCGAGGAGTGGCTGTCGCGCCGGCCGGAGTTGCGCAAGCAACTTCAGTACATGCTGGGCCTGGACCCGCTGCCGGAGCGAACGCCGTTGAACGCCACGGTGACGGGGACGCTGCAGCGCGATGGGTATGTGGTTGACCTTCTGCACTACCAGAGCCGGCCGGGCCTGTACGTTACAGCGAACCTCTACCGCCCCGCCGCGATCCCGGCCGGCGAGCGTCTGCCGGCGGTGCTGTACGTATGCGGCCACGGGAACCGGGGGCGAAACGGCGTCAAGACCGGCTATCAGTCCTCGCCCATCTGGTTCGCCAAGCATGGTTACGTATGCCTGATTATTGACACGGTGCAGCTTAGCGAGATCGCCGGCATTCACCACGGCACGTATCGCGAGCGACGATACTGGTGGGTTTCGCGCGGGTACACGCCGGCCGGGGTGGAGTGCTGGAACGGCATCCGGGGGTTGGACTACTTGGCCAGCCGCGCCGACGTGGATCCGGAGCGGATCGCGGTCACCGGGCTCAGCGGCGGCGGGGCTTCGACCGTGTACCTGGCCGCGATGGATGATCGGGTGAAGGTGGCGGTGCCGATCAGCGGATGGTCGGACCTGACCTGTTACGTGGCCGACAGCACGGTCAATCGCCACTGCGACTGCATGTTCGTATATAACGCCTACACCTGGCCCTGGACGCAGATCGCCGCCTTGATCGCCCCACGGCCGCTGCTGTTCATCAACAGCGACGCGGACGCGCTCTTCCCCATGGACGGCAACGAGCGCATTTCCAACCGGCTGGAGCGGTTTTATTCGCTTTTCGGCGCCGGGGATCGCTTCGAGACCCTGGTGAGCATCGGCGGCCACGCCTACCGGCAGGATATCCGTCAGGGGGTCTACCGATTCATCAACAGCCATCTCAAGAACGACCCGCGGCCGGTGACGGACAGCGAACAGGACCTGGTGACCGGCGAAGGTACTAAGGCGGTGTATCCGATTCCACTGGAGAAGCTGCGCGTATTCCCTCGCGACGAAGATTTGCCCAAGGATCAGATCAATACGCGCATCGACGAGCTGTTCGTCCCGATGGCGAACGTAGAGGTGCCCGGGGCCGGCGACTTTGAGCCATGGAAGGCGAACCTGCTGAAGCGGCTTCGCGAGACCAGCTTCCGGCAGTTCCCGGAACTGATCACACCGCCTGCCGGGGAGCTGCCCGCCGGCGACATGGCGCCGCTGCAATCGGAGGAGGGGATTACCATCTACGTGCGCCGGCTTGCGGCCGACGAAAAGCCCGGTCGTTGCCTCCTGGCGCTGACGGGGCCGGAAGGCGTGGCCACCCAGCCGTCCTGGCTGGATGACCTCCGCCGGCCGGACGATGAGGTTCTCCTGTGCGAGACCCGCGGCCAGGGTCGGACCCGGTGGGATACCAAGAGTCCGCCCAATCGCGTGGTGCGCTCGCATCCGCTGGTTGGCCGGACGGTGGACGCGGGCCGCGTGTGGGATGTGATGGCGGCCATTCGGTCCGCACGCACCACCATAAAGCCTGGCGTGCCGGTGCAACTTGTGGGACAAGGTACGGAGGGTATTATCGCCGCGTACGCGGCCCTGTTCGAACCTGACGTTGCGGGCGTCACGCTGATCGATCCGCCCATGAGTCACATGGATCCGAAGGCGCCGGTGTTGATGAACGTGCTGCGGGTCTGCGACATACCCGACGTGCTGGGGGCGTTGGCCCCGCGTCCGCTGACCCTCATCGGGGCCAAAGGCGAGGGCGTGGAGAAGGTCAGGAAGATTTACGAGGCGGCCGGGGCTTCCGATCGGCTGACCATCCGCTGAACCAGGACATTGGACTGCAAGAGCACGAAGACGCGAGAAGGGCTGGTGCTCGGTCATGCTGTGCAACTTAGCCACACTGCTCATTGTCCCCGGCATCCTGTGGGCACAGCCCACCTCTCAACCCGCCCTGCCCACGATCGCCTGGGATAGCGGCACTCTTCGGCTTATCGAGCGCGGCGCCGACTACGGGCGCATGGCCCGGCTGGCCGGCGGGCAAATCGCCTGCGTCTTTGACCGCGATCGCAAAATGTGGATCCGCCACAGCGCGGACGAGGGGATGACCTGGAAGGAGCCGATCCTGGTGGCCGAGGAGCCGGAGTGCTGGCTGACCAATGCCGACCTCCTGCCGCTCAAGGACGGGACGCTGCTGTACTTCTGGAACGAACGGCCTCTTGCGGCGGTCAAATACCAGCATAAAGAGGCCCCGCAGGGGCTCCTCACCCGGCCATTCCGGATTCGCATGGCCCACAGCGAGGACCATGGCCGGACGTGGTCGAAGCCTCAGACCCTTTATGAGGCCGGAACCACCTTCCAGGACGGCTGCTGGGAGCCGGCAGGGCTGCAGCTTCCCTCGGGCGAGGTGCAGGTCTACTTCTCCAACGAGGCTCCCTTCAAAACCACGGCCGAGCAGGAAATCGCCCTGCTGCGCTCGCACGATGGTGGCAAGACCTGGAGCAAGGCGGAGCGCATCGCCCTGCGCAAAGGCTACCGTGACGGCATGCCCGCCCCCCTGCTGCTGGCCAACGGGCGCGGCATCGTCGTGGCCATCGAGGACAACGGCTACGCCGGCGAACGCTTCAAGCCGGTGGTCTTTCATACCAGCCTGACGGACAACTGGCGTTCGGGCGTGGTGGAAGGGGACAGTCCCAGGCGCCGCGGGGCCCTGACGGAACCACTGGACCCGGCCTGGTACGGCGGCGCCCCCTGCCTGCGGCAACTGCCCACCGGCGAGACGTTGCTCTCGTACCAGGAGGGTTCCTCTGGCACCATGGAGCGCTGCCGGATGGCCGTGTGTATCGGCGACTCCGATGGGAAGAACTTCACCAACAAGACCTATCCCCTGCCCGCTCCGGACCGGGGATACCAGGCATGGAACTCGCTTTTCGTCAAAGATGCGAATACCGTCACCGCGCTATCGTCCGCCACGGTGAACGGCGTGCACGGCGTCTGGGCCATTGACGGGCGCATCATCAGGAGAAGACCATGAAACGACATGCCGTAGTGAGCGTTATCGTGCTTCTGGCCATGGCCCGCCCGGGCCTGGCCGAACCGGCGCCGACCAACCAGCCGGCGGAGCCCTTTCGTGCCGCGTACATGCACATCGACCAAGTCATCGGCCGGCAAACCGATGCCGCCGGCCGGCGGGCGGCCCTGGCCGAGGCGCTGGACGCCTTCAAAGCCAGCGGCCTGCGCGTGGTGATGCCCTACGTGAAGGACACTGCCGGGAAGGCCGCTTACGAGAGCGACGTCGTGCCGGCTCGCAAGTACAAGGACTGGGACGCACTGGCGGACATCATGGCCCTGGCCCGCGAGCGCAAGCTGGCCGTGTGGCCGGTGATCTGCGTGCTGCCCAGTGGCGGCGAGAAGGCCCCGGCCGGCATCCTGCTGAATCGTCCGGAGTGGGCCCTGCGGAACAAGACCGGCAAGCCGATCGGCTATCTCTCGCCGTGCAATCCCGCCGCGCGGAAGTGGATGACGGAGATGGTCTGCGAGATCGTTCGACGGTACGAGCCGGAAGGCCTGTTGCTGGACTATCTGCGCTTTCCCAGCCAGGTGGTGCAGCTCGATCCCGCATCGGAGGCGGACTTTGAGAAGCAGCTTTCGAGCGACACGCCCGCCGAATCCACCGAGCGTGCCGCCCGCCTGGGGGCGTTCAAGACGCAGGGTTTGACCGAACTGGCCCGCATGATCAGCGAGGAGACCCGCCGGATTCGTCCCGGCCTGCAGATTGGCTTGTACACCTGGGGGCCGCACGTAGTGGCCGGGCATAACGTCTCCCAGGACTGGAAGACATGGGCGGCCCGCGGCTACGTGGACATGATCAACGTGTCGGGCTACTGCTACCGAGACAACTATGGCGAGAAGTATCTGGAGGTTTTTGAGAAGCGCATGCGGCAGGCGGTGCAAACGCTGAAGCAATCCGGCGGCAAGGCCCGGATCAGCCTCTGCCTTGGCGTCCGCACCAGCCATGGCCGGATCAGCGAGGCGCGGGAGATCGCCGAGTACCGCCGGTTGGCCCGGGAAGCCGGCATCACGGATGTGGCTTTCTTCACGTGGACTTACCTGCAACCGTTCCTCGATGAAGCAGTCCAGGCGGGGTATCTCAAATAGGTAGAGTCCGATGAACTGTCCGTGAGTCCCATCGGAAGGAAGGTGAGATTTCCGGCGGTTTTCGTTGCGAACTTGCGCAGGTTTCTACCTGGCTGTTGATCGCCTCCGCTGCTGATCGGGTGGGTGGCCCACCTCTTCCAGAGGTGGATTCACGATTTGGACAACCAATAAGGGTACCGACGGCATCAACCGCAAGCCCGGCTGAAGCGGGAGTGAGTCTGAGGCTGGAGATGTGTTTGTCGCTCGGGTAATCGCCTGTGGCCCCGAGAGGGGCCAGGTGAGAGTAGCCACCAGTGCAGCGAAGCGGAACCCGTGACCACTTTCTCGCCGCCCCGGTGTGGGGCGTGTGTCCCCCTGAAGGTGGCGGTGTGTGGTGCGTTCAACGCAGAAGATTCACTTGGCGTCCGTAGCAGGCGCGCGCTGGAACTGCACAGGAGCAGAGGTACACCTTTTCGGGAGCAGGCGTCGGGACGTCGGTCATTCTTCGGGCATCAGGCTCTCCCTCTTCAGGAGACGCTGCCTGACGGTCAGGAAGAAGCTGGGGATAAGGATCGGCCGTACGAAGTAGGTATCGATCAGGATGCCCAGGGCCAGGGCGAAGCCGACCTGCTGGAGCAGCGAGAGCTTGCCGGCCCAGAGGGAGCCCAGCGTGGCGGCCATGATGATGCCGCAACTGCTGATGACCGACCCGGTGCTGATTACCGCCCGGCGAACGGCCTCGGCGAGGCCCGCATGCCGCCGCTCTTCCATGAGGCGGCTGACCAGGAAGATGTTGTAGTCCTGCCCGACCGCCACCACGATCACAAACACGATCAGCCGGACCTTCCAGTCGATGCCGCTGAGACCCATGACGTGGGCGAAGAATTCCTCCGTCAACTTGAGCGTCGCACCGTAGGTCAACAACGTCGCGAAAACCATGAAGAGCGTCAGGGGCAGGTCACGGATCAGCACCAGAACGATGGCCGCGATGGCAATGGTGGCAACGATCATGACTCGGCGCTGGTCGCGGCCGGAGACGTCGCGAACGGCCATGATGTAAGGCGTCAGCCCGGAAAGATGCACCTGGGCTTGCCGCCCCTGAGCGGTCACCTGAGCCCCCCACTCGCGGGCAATCTCATCCACACGTTCGACCAGCTTCATGGCCGAAATGGAAAACGGCGGCTCATTGATCAGGATCTCGAAGCGCAGGGCCGGCATTTGATCGGAGAGGTAGTACGAATCCGCCGACTGGGTCAGCGCGGTGAAGAGCCGGCCGAACGGATTGCGCCGGCCCGTGGACATGTTCTTGCCGGCCGGCGAGTCCAGTGAATACACGTCCTCGACACCCGGCAACGTGAGCAGGCGGTCTCGAAGCCGGCGGCTGGCCTCGCGCAGGCGCGGCGCCGGGGCGGGCTGTTCGTCAAAGGTGAACAGCAACATGGTGGAGTAGATCTGGCCTCTGGAAAAATGGGACTCGGCGATGTCGTATCCGCGTCTGGAGGTCGTACCCTCCGGCAACTGCAGCAGCGAGTCGAAATGCGGCTCCATCCGCATGGCCAGGGCCGCGGGCACGGACAGGGCCAGCAGCCCGAACAGCAGCGTACGCATCGGGTGTCGCACGATCAGGTCAGCGACGCCCGGCCAGATCGCGCGTTGCGCGAATCTCAGCGGCGCGGTTGCTCCCCCCGGCCAGAACAGCGCCCGCCCAAGCATGCGGGCAATCGGCGGGGCCAGCAGCAGGCCGGCCAGCAGGGCCATGGTCAGCGCTACCACCAGCACCATGCCGGAATTGCGCGACGGGCCCAGCTCCGCAGTCAGCAGCGAACACATCCCCACCATGGTGGTGATCGCACTGAAGAACACCGCCTCGCCGGCATGCCGGGTGGCTTCGGTGGCGGCCTCGGACAGGTCAGGATCGAAATGGAGCCGCTCGCGATAGCGGGCGATCCAGAACAGAACGTAATCCACGCCGGCCCCGAACATGATCACAATCACGAAGATGTGTTCCATGGTCGAGACTTCCCACCCGGCGTACTTTTCGAGGAAAGTGAGAAGAACCAGGGTGAGATAAACGCTCAGCCCGATGGAGATCAGCGGGACCAGGGCCCCGACCGGCGAACGATAGACAAGGATCAGGATGGCCAGGACCGCAATCACCGTGACCCAAGTGGTGTGGTGCAGGGCCCGGGTGGTGGCGTTGGCATAATCCCGGCCGATGGCCGCGGAACTGGTCAGCTCAACCTGCAGACCCTCGGGTGGGCGGTGGCGGGCGATGGTGGCCTCAAGCTCGTTGACCATGACGGACGAGGCCGAGCTGATCATGTTGGTGGTCAGATTGATGACGGCCATCGCCGCCTGACCGTCGGTGCTGACCAGCCGTGGCCGGAACCACACCACCTGCGGTGAGAGGATGCCGGCCAGGATGTGCCGCTCCGTGGATTCGTGGGCGGAGCGGGCGATTCGGTCCAGCCATTCAAGATCCTGCTCAGTCACCTTCTCCGGCCGGTAACCGACAATCGCGATCTGGCTGCGCGAAGTCATGCTGGGAAAGGCCTTACCCAGCATTTCGACCGCGACGTTGTAACGGTTCTCCGGGGGCAGGAAGGAACCCATCTCATCAGGGGGCAAAGGCTCGGCACTGAACGCCCATACGGAAGCGATAACCGCAACGGCCAGCCAGATGGCTACCAATCGGCCGGGTTTCAGGGCGATGAGACGTCCGAGGGTGTGAAACATCGCGGTCTTTGTAGCCGGTTAGGGCAGGATGGGCAAGAGCCGCCCCGGTTCCTCAGCCGGGCCCGGATTGGCTGCACCGCAGATGCAATCGAACAAGTGACGCTGACGCATGGTGATTTTACCCGATCGGCTGCGCGTTCCCTGGCCATGGATAGGCTCCCCGGCGCTATCCCATCGGGCAAATACCCGAAAGCGGCCGCCGGCGGGCTTCTACTTGGCAGCCATCGGCTGCGGAGGGACGTTGTCCAGCATGCGCTGCAGCGAGACCCGGGCCCAGTGGCGGGTATCCGGATCCACCTTGATCTGATTGACGATCCGGCCGGCGGCCAGCTCATCCAGCGACCAGAGCAGGTGGCGCAGGTCGATGCGGTACATGGTGGTGCACAGGCACTGCACCCCCGCCAATGAACGGATAAGTTTACGGCCGGCGTACTTGTTCGCGAGGCGATTCACGAGGTGAATCTCGGTGCCCACGGCCCAACTCGTGGCGTCGGGGGCCTCCTCGAGGGCCTTGACAATGTATTCGGTACTGCCGGCCACGTCGGCCTTCTGGACGACCTCCCAGCGGCACTCGGGGTGGACGATGATCTTGCACGCCGGATCGGCCTCGCGGATCAGGTCGCAGTGCTTCGCGGTAAACAGGCCATGAACGCTGCAGTGCCCTTTCCAGAGCAGGAATTTCGCGTTGCGAATCTGCTCGCTGGTGAGGCCGCCGTCAACGGCGTTCGGATCGTAGACGACCATCGAATCGAGCGGATACCCCAACGCGTAGGCGGTGTTCCGGCCGAGGTGCTGGTCGGGGAGGAACAGTATCTTCTCGCCCCGGCCCAGCGCCCATTCGACCACCCGGCGGGCGTTGGAACTGGTGCAGCAGGCGCCGTCATGCCGCCCGACAAAGGCCTTGATATCCGCGGTGCTGTTCACATAGGTAATGGGGATAATCCGGGCGTCGGTGGCCGACTGGAACTGTTCCCAGGCCTCCTCCACCTGGTCGATGGCGGCCATGTCGGCCATGCTGCAGCCGGCGGAGAGATCCGGCAGGATCACCGTGACCTCATCTTCGGTGAGGATGTCGGCCGACTCGGCCATAAAATGGACGCCGCAGAAGACGACATATCGGGCGTTCCGGGCCTTGGCAGCCAGTTGACTGAGCTTGAGGCTGTCGCCGGCATGGTCGGCGAACTGAATCACGTCATCCTGTTGATAATGGTGCCCCAGGATAATCAGCCTGTCGCCGAAAGCCTGCTTGTGCGCGCGGACCCGGTCGGCCATTTCCTCGTCGGAGAGCTCGGCATAGTGAGGAGGCAACGGGGGTTGAAAAAGCATCATGACTATTGTACCTCGGCTCGCATTATAGGCGAGAGAGCCGGTTCAGCTAATCCCGGCTCATTGCCGCGGGCCTCCGAAATGTTCTTTCAGGAAAGACTCAATATATGTCTGTACGTCGACGGCGTGGCGCTCGGGACTGACTGCTTTAGCGGTCAGTTCACGGAAGACGGCGCCGGGGATGGTCTGGGCGAGGATCTGCCCGTATTCGAAGGGGTGAATGGGGTCCTGCCGGCTGGCCAGAACCAGCGTGGGCACGCGAATCGTCTTGAGTTCATCCAGACTGTTCAGGGGGGAGTCATGGGGGATGCGTTCGATCTTGATGACGGTTTCGGTGGCGCGGGGATGGTCGAACTGCCGGAGGAGAGAAGCGGCCACCTCGGGCCAGTTGCGCAGCAGTGCGGCATACTCAGGCGATTCCACAAACCGCTCCTTGGCCCCCGCGGCCCCGTACTGGCGGATCAGCCCGGCGATGAGTTCGCACAGGCGGATATTCTCCGGCGGAGGCGTCTTCAGCCAGGCCGGGCGGGAGAGCACCAGGCCCAGGACGCGCTGCGGATAGCGCAGGGTAAAGTTCAACGCGATGGCCGAGCCCATGGAGATGCCACCGACGACGGTCTTCTCAATCTGAAGATGGTCCAGGAAAACCAGCAGATCATCGGCAAACGGGGCCAGGCCGATCCGGGTTTCATCGCCCAGCGGGCGGGTCTCGCCATGAGCCCGACAATCGAAGGCCAGCAGTCGAAAGCCCGGCGGGGGTACGAACAGCTTGAACGGCTGATTGACGTCGCCGCCCAGGCCATGCTGGAAGACAAAGGGCGTCCCTTCGCCGACATCGAGGTAGTTGAAGGACAGACCGTCGTGGCTGAATGAGGGCATGAGTTTCCTCTCCTCTTGCCGTAGCCCCTCTCTCCGAAGGCGGATTTACGACTTTTGAGGCAAACGCTTCCCAATCATGAGGAGTCGCGAACCGGGAGCCGGAGAGGCAACATCACCCGCCCATGTTCTCGATTCTTGAAGAGGGCAACGAGGCGGGTTCACAGCTTCCGGCAGGCTCGCGCGCCTCGGCGGCCAACTGCCGGCCATGAGACAGGTTAGCCCGTTTCATGAGCTCTTTCAATCACGGTGAACGCACCCTCGGCGGGAGAGGGACGGCTGTGGCCTCAGACTTCGGGCGGCCGGGGGACAGGGGGATGGTCGGCGGCGGCCTCTGACTCGCGCTCGGAATGGCTGATCTCCGTGATCAGGCGTGCCGGGCGGTTTCGAGTGAAATAGTTGTACGCCCACTGAAGCAGGACCAGCAGCCGATTGGCGAATTGCACCAGGTACATCAGGTGCACAAACAACCAGATCAGCCAGGCCACGAAGCCGGAGAAGCGGACCCAGGTCAAATCGGCGACCGCGGCCGCCCGGCCGATCGTCGCCATGCTCCCCCGGTCGTGATAGACAAAGGGCGGGGTGGGTCGGCCCCGCAGCCGGTTGCGGATGAGCCTGGCGGCGTAGCGTCCCTGCTGCATGGCCACCGGGGCCACGCCGGGGAGCGACTTGCTGTTCTGCTCAACGTGGGCCAGGTCCCCGATGACGAGGATCTCCGGATGGCCGGGGATGGTCAGGTCGGGGTTCACGACCACTTTACCGCCGCGGGCCAGTTGGGCTCCGGTTCGCTCGTGAAGTACCCGGCCCAGGGGCGAGGCGGTCACGCCGGCCGCCCAGAGCACCGTTTCGGCGGGGATGCGTTCGGTTCGGCCGTCTGATTCCACGGCGATCTCGCCCGGCGCGATGGCCACGATGCTGGTCCTGGTTCGGACGGTGACTCCCAGCCTGGCCAGGGAGCGTTCCGCCGCCTTGGCCAGATCCGGCGGGTAGCTTTCGAGAATTCGTTCGGAGCGCTCTACCAGCAGAATGCGCGCATCGGCGGGATTGATGCGACGGAAGTCATGCTTGAGGGTATGGTTGGCGATCTCGGCTACGGCGCCGGCCAGCTCTACCCCCGTCGGGCCGCCGCCCACGATCACAAACGTCAGCAGCGCGGCCACGTGCGCGGGATCCGGATCGCGCTCGGCGGCTTCGAACGCGGAGAGTAAGCGGCCCCGGATGCGAGTGGCATCCTCAATGGTCTTGAGACCGGGCGCGAGCCGCTGCCATTCGTCGTGGCCGAAGTAGCCGGTCTGCGAGCCGGAGGCGATGATGAGAAAATCATAATCCACCTCACTGTCGCGGAGGATCACTCGGCGTTTCAACGGGTCGAGGTCCACCATCTCGCCCATCAGCACAATGGCGTTCTTCTGGCGTCTCAAAATCGAGCGCAGGGGCGCGGCGATGTTGGCCGGCGAAAGCCCACCCGTTGCCACCTGGTAGAGCAACGGCTGAAAGAGGTGAAAGTTGCGGCGATCGATGAGGATCACGCGCACGGGCGCCCGCTTGAGCGACCGGGCCGCGTACAGGCCGCCAAATCCGCCGCCGATAATCACGACCCGCGGCAGAGGGTCGGAACCATCGGGCCTTTCACGGCCAGCCGCCTGAGAGGAAGACGCCGCGCCGCCGGACTGCGCACTGTCCGGAAACAAGTATGTGCCGAGTCGGGTCATGGACATATACATTGTTACCTGTCGGCAGCGCGTGATTCCGTGCATTTTCTGCATCCGGTCGACAGGCACATTAAAAGGGGCACAGTTGTGGAAGGTGCGACACGGAAAGGCCCCCGTTGCCCGCCGGGTCAGCGGAACACCCGGCACGGCCGCCAGTCGCTCAGGTCAGGTTTGCTTGTCGCTGTGACCAGCCTATAGTTACCTGAACATCTTCCGCACGGGATTGCAGGATAAAGATAGCAAGATGCTGATTTAGACGCGTTCGCCGTCTTGGCCGGATTCGGCGCCTTGCTGCATTCTGTTCGACTTTCGTAACTGTTCCAGTTGGGTTGCGTAGCCAGCGCGCCGAGATCGACCCTACCCGGCGGAGGGATGGGCAGGCGAGCTTGTCACCCGTGTTGTGCAACCAACGGTTCAAGGGCTCCGATGTCACAGATCTTCCATCCGAGCACGAACACCATCTCCAAGGTCACGCTCCTTGGGGCGGTTTTCTTTCTGGCCGCCCTGCTGTGGGTCTTCGGCGTGATCGTCCGCTCGCCGTATGTGACGGAAGCCAATGTGGTTCGCCAGCAACCCGTGCCCTTCAGTCATAAACATCATGTCGCCGGCCTTGGCATCGAATGCCGTTACTGTCACACCACTGTCGAGACCTCGGCCTTCGCCGGTATGCCCTCCACGAAGACGTGCATGACCTGCCATTCGCAGATCTGGGTGGACGCCCCCATTCTCGAACCGGTCCGGGCAAGTTATCGAACCGACCAGTCCATCGAATGGACGCGGGTGAACGATCTGCCTGACTTCGCCTATTTCAACCACAGCATCCATGTGAAAAAAGGGATCGGCTGCGAAACCTGTCACGGGCCCGTGGACGACATGGCCCTGGCCTGGCGGGCCAACTCCTTGAACATGGAATGGTGCCTCGACTGCCACCGCGATCCGGCCCGGTATGTCCGGCCGCGCGACAAGGTGTTTGAAATCGGATACAAGCCCGCGGAAGACCAGCGCGTCCTGGGTGAGCGACTGATGAAGGAATACGCGATCGACACCCAGCGGGCGGTGTTGATGAACTGCTCGACGTGCCATCGATGAATGACATGAACCACAGCCGCCGCGACATTCAGCTTCCCGTGATTCACCCCTCCGGCACGGCCCATGACGCCGTGGCCTGCGAGGCATCCGCCCATCCCGGGCCGGAATTCTGGCGCAGCCTCGACGAGCTCGCCGGGACTCCCGAGTTCGAGGAATACCTCCATCGCGAGTTCCCCGACAACGCCTCCGAGTGGATGGACCCGGTGGGCCGGCGTCAGTTCCTCAAGCTGATGGGCGCCTCTCTGTCCCTGGCCGGGCTGGCCAGTTGCACGCGTCAGCCGACCGAGAAGATCGTGCCCTACGTGCAGCCGCCCGAGCAGATCGTGCCGGGCAAGCCGCTCTTCTACGCGACGGCCATGCCCCGAGGCGGGCTGGGATTTCCCGTTACCGCCGAGAGCCACATGGGCCGGCCCATCAAGATCGAGGGCAACGAAATACATCCGGCCAGCCTGGGCGCAACAGACGCCTTCGCACAGGCCTCCATTCTCCAGCTTTACGATCCCGACCGGTCGCGCACCGTCACCCGTGTGGGGCAGATCTCCACCTGGACGGAGTTCCTGGGCGCCCTGGCCCTCGAATTGGAGGAGCAGCGCGGCCTGGAACCGAAAGGTCGCGGCCTGCGACTGCTGACCGGCCCGGTGAGTTCCCCCACGCTGACCGCCCACATCCAGACGCTGCTGAAGCAGTTCCCCGGGGCCAGGTGGCACCAGTACGACCCAACGGGCCCCGACAACGCGGTGGTCGGAGCAAAGATGGCGTTCGGTGAACACGAACCTCTTCAAGCTATTTACGCATTTGATAAGGCAGAGGTCGTGGTGTCGCTGGACGGTGATTTCCTGTGCAGCGGCCCGTACGCGGTGCGCTATGCCCGTGACTTCATGGCCGGCCGGCGCGTATACGCGAACAACGGGCGCATGAACCGGCTTTACGTAGCGGAAAGCTTCCTCTCCAGCACCGGGGCGGCAGCCGATCATCGTCTCAAGATGCGTCCCCCGGATATTCCCCGGCTGGCCCGGCTGGTGGCTCAACATCTCAATATGGGGATTGAAGCCCCCGCCAATGCCACCGACGAGCAGGAGGCCCGGTGGGTTGCGGCTGTCGCCAGGGACCTGCAGGCCCATCGCGGCGCCAGCGTGGTGCTGGCCGGCGAAAGCCAGCCGCCCGCGGTGCATGCCCTCGCCTGTGCCATCAATGAAGCCCTGGGCAACGTGGGCAAGACGGTCTCCTATATCCGGCCGGCGGCGCCCATGCCGGTCGACGGGATGCAGTCGCTGCGCGAACTGGCGGCGGACATGAAGGCCGGCCAGGTGACCATGCTCGTGATCCTCGGCTGCAACCCGGTTTACGATGCGCCGGCCGATCTGGGCTTCCGGGAGCTGCTGGCCGACACGCAGTCCAAGGTGAAATTCCGTGTTCACTGGGGCCTCTACGCCGACGAGACAGCCGAGTATTGTCACTGGCACATCCCCGCCGCCCACTACCTGGAGTCCTGGGGGGATATTCGCGCCTACGACGGGACGGTC
Organism: Phycisphaerae bacterium; assembly: GCA_012719955.1. Taxonomy (GTDB): domain Bacteria; phylum Planctomycetota; class Phycisphaerae; order UBA1845; family PWPN01; genus JAAXZI01. The sequence continues at coordinate 36,916 of JAAXZI010000261.1, forward strand.
ACGATTCTTCAGCCGCTCATCGCCCCGCTCTACGGCGGCAAGACCGACCTGGAAGTCGTCGCAGCCATGCTGGGCATGGGCAACCAGTCAGCGTATGACCTGGTGCGCGAGCATTGGCGCACGGCCGGGCTGAGCGGGAACTTCGAGCCGGCCTGGGAACGCGCACTGCACGACGGGTTGATTCACGGCACGGCTTCGCCGCTGCTGACGCCGAAGGTCCGGCCGGAGCTGGTTCAGGATTTGCGACGGGAATGGGAGGCAGGCTCCACTCCCAGAGCAGCGACGCAGGAGGCCGGCGAGTCGTCCGCCGCTCAGGGCGGGCTGACCATCCTCTTCCGGCCGGACCCCACCATCTGGGACGGACAATTCGCCAACAACGCCTGGCTGCAGGAGCTGCCCAAGCCGCTGACCAAGCTGACCTGGGACAATGCGGCCATGATGAGCCCCGCAACGGCCGGCAAGCTGGGCCTGGCCAACGAGGATACGGTCGAGTTGAAATACCGGGGACGCACGGTCAACGCTCCCGTCTGGGTGGTGCCCGGGCATGCCGATGAGTGCGTCACCGTTCACCTCGGGTATGGGCGCCGCCGGGCCGGCCGGGTGGGAACCGGCATCGGGTTTAACGCCTACCTGCTGCGGACCACCGAGGCCCCCTGGTTCGATGCCGGGCTGGAGATTCGCAAGCTCGACGGGAAGTATCGACTCGCCTCGACCCAGCACCATCACAGCCTCCAAGGCCGGCATAACATTCGCGCCACGGACCTCGAAGAGTACCGCCGGCACCCTGACTTTGCCCAGCACATGGTCCACAAGCCGTCGGCGGACATGACCCTTTACCCCCAGCCTTCACGGGACCAGAGCGAATACGCGTGGGGCATGGTCGTAGACTTGAACAGTTGCGTGGGCTGCAACGCCTGCGTGGTGGCGTGCCAGGCCGAGAACAACGTGCCCGTGGTCGGTAAGGAACAGGTGCTCGTCTCGCGCGAGATGCACTGGCTGCGGGTCGACCGGTACTACCGGGGCGACGACCCCGATCAGCCGGAGACGTATCACCAGCCGATGATGTGCGTCCACTGCGAGTACGCCCCCTGCGAGGTGGTCTGCCCGGTGGCGGCCACGGTCCACTCCAGCGAGGGCCTCAACGACATGGTCTACAACCGCTGCGTGGGCACGCGTTACTGTTCAAACAACTGCCCCTACAAGGTACGGCGGTTCAACTTCCTGCGGTACAACGACTGGGATAGCCCGGTGCTCAAACTTCTACGTAACCCCGACGTGACCGTCCGGAGCCGGGGCGTTATGGAGAAGTGCACGTACTGCGTGCAGCGCATCAATGCGGCCCGTCAGGCGGCGAAGCTGGAAGACCGTTCCATCCGGGACGGCGAGATCGTCACCGCCTGCCAGCAGGCCTGTCCCACCCAGGCGATCGTATTTGGCAACATCAACGATCCGAACAGCCGCGTATCCAAGCTCAAAGCCGAGCAGCTCAACTACGGCGTGCTGGAGGAGCTCAACACCCGGCCACGGACGACCTACCTGGCCAAGGTGTGGAACTCCAATGCGGATCTGGTGGGCAAAGAGCCGCCGGGCAATTTCCGGCCGGACAAGCGTGCCCATGCCAAAGAGCATGGTCATGGTGACAGCATCGAGACGGGCAAAAGTGAAGAACTGAAAACTGAGAACTGAAAACTGAGAACTTGTCATGTCCCAAGTTGACGTACCACAGGCCCCCCACGACCCGCATCATCACCCTCCGGTGATTGCGCCGGGGCATACCTACGCGTCGGTGACCGACAAGATCAGCACCATTGTCCTCACCGAGCCTGTCTCGCGCGGGTGGATTGTCGGCTTCGCCATTTCCTTCCTGCTGACCATGATGCTGCTGTACGCGATCACCTACCTGCTGGTCAAGGGCACCGGCATCTGGGGCATCAACGTCCCGGTCGCGTGGGGCTTTGCGATTATCAACTTCGTCTGGTGGATCGGTATCGGACACGCGGGAACGCTGATTTCCGCCATTCTTCTGCTGCTGCATCAGGAATGGCGGACCTCCATCAACCGCTTCGCGGAGGCGATGACGCTGTTTGCGGTGGCTTGCGCGGGCCTGTTCCCGCTGATCCACATGGGCCGGCCGTGGCTGTTCTACTGGCTGCTGCCGTACCCCAACACCATGCAGCTCTGGCCGCAGTTCCGCAGCCCGCTGGTGTGGGACGTGTTCGCGGTATCCACCTATGCGACCGTATCGCTGTTGTTCTGGTACGTGGGGCTGATCCCGGATCTGGCCACGCTGCGCGACCGCTCGCACCGCCGCTCCGGACGGCTTATCTACGGTGCGCTGGCCCTGGGCTGGCGCGGCTCGGCCCGGCACTGGTTCCGCTACCAGACGGCTTACCTGCTGCTGGCAGCCCTGGCCACGCCGCTGGTCGTCTCCGTCCATACGGTGGTGAGTTTCGATTTCGCGATCTCGATCCTGCCCGGCTGGCACACTACGATCTTCCCCCCCTACTTCGTGGCCGGGGCCATCTATTCCGGCTTCGCCATGGTGCTGACGCTGGCCCTGCCACTTCGGAAGTTCTACGGCCTGGAAGACTTCATCACCATGCGGCACATCAACAACATGGCCAAGATCATGCTGGCCACCGGTCTGATCGTGGCTTACGGCTACCTGATGGAGCTCTTCATCGGCTTCTACAGCGGCAGCATCTTCGAGAGCGCCGCGATGCGGAACCGCCTGTTCGGGCCCTACGCCCCCTTCTTCTGGGCGCTGATTCTCTGCAACGTGCTGACGCCCCAGCTCCTCTGGTCCAAACGCATTCGAACCAACGTCCTGATTCTGTTCTTCATTTCGCTCGTCGTGAACGCGGGCATGTGGCTGGAGCGTTTCGTGATCGTGATCACCAGCCTGCATCGCGACTTCCTGCCGTCGTCGTGGGCCATGTATTACCCGACGCGGTGGGACTGGGCAACGTACATCGGCACGATCGGCCTGTTCCTGGCGCTCCTGTTCCTGTTCATCCGCCTGCTGCCGATGATCTCGATCTTCGAGATGCGCGAGCTGGTGACGCCACATGCGAAATCGAACGGGATGCAGGCCGCGCGGTCACTCGACCGGGGAGACGATGCCCATGAGTAAGCGTTCGGCCATCTATGGTGTGATGGCGGAATTCGACCATGCCGAGCAGCTCGTCGAGGCCACCCGCCGCACGCGCGAAGCGGGCTACTCGCGGATCGACGCGTTCACGCCCTTTCCGATCCACGGCCTCCCGGAGGCGCTGGGCTTCCGCCGCACGCGCCTGCCGCTGATCGTGCTGGTGGGCGGGATTCTGGGCGGACTGACCGGTTACCTGTTGCAGTATTACTCGGCCGCGGTGGCTTACCCGGTCAACGTCGGCGGCCGGCCCCTGAACAGTTGGCCGTCCTTTATTCCCGTGACCTTCGAGATGACCGTGCTGATCGCGGCGATCAGCGCGGTGCTGGGCATGCTGGCCCTCAACGGGCTGCCGCAGCCGTATCACCCGGTCTTCAATGTGCCCAGGTTCGCGCTGGCCAGCCGGGACCGGTTCTTCCTGCTGGTCGAGGCTCGCGACCCCCACTACGACCACGACAGCACGTGGAAGTTCCTGGAGAGTCTGGGCGCGCGCGAGGTGTTTGACGTTGAGCATTGAACTTCCGGATGAGCGACAGGGGTCAGGGATGGGAGATGCGAGGTGTACTCAAGTGAGTGCTGAGAAGCCACAAGGCTGTGAAGTACCGGCACGGCCGGGCCTGCGCCGAAAGGGTCTGCACGCCTGCTGCGCGCCTGCTGTGGCAACCCGCTTTCTCACTTCTCAGTTCTCACTGCTCACTTTCTGCCCTCTGTTGGCTTTGATGCTTGCCACCAGCCTGGGACTTGCCGGCTGCCGACAGGACATGCACGACCAACCCAAGGCCGAGCCGCTGGAGCGAAGCGATTTCTTCCCCGATGGCCGCTCGGCGCGCCCGTGGGTCGTGGGAACAATCGCCCGCGGCCAGCTTCGTGAAGATGAGCACCTGTACACCGGCAAGGTCCACGGCCGGCACGCGGAGACGTTCCCCTTCCCGGTGGACGCCCGGGTGCTCGAACGGGGGCGGGAACGCTTCGACATTTACTGTTCGCCCTGCCACAGTCGTCTGGGCGACGGCAACGGGATGATTGTCCAACGCGGCTTCCGCCGGCCGACCAGTTTTCATGACGAGCGGCTGCGGAAGGCCCCGCCGGGCTATTTCTTCGACGTGATTACCAACGGCTTCGGCACGATGTTCGATTATGCCGATCGTATTGTGCCGGAAGATCGCTGGGCCATCGCGGCGTACATCAAGGCCCTGCAGCTTAGTCAGAACACCGATCCGCAGATACTCACCACGGCGGAACGGGTCAGGATCGACGCAATGGCCGGCACGCCGGCAGGCGAAGGCGGACCGCGCCAGGGTGGCTCCACTGAGGAAGGCGGCAGATGAACCACATGGACACGAGTTTGGGCAACCGGCTGGACCAGATCCGACGGTATGCGCTGTATGCAGGCGCGGCCGGTCTGATCGTGTGGCTGCTGGCCTCCGCCATCCTGGGGATGCGCGTGGCCCTGGGCGCCTACCTGATCGGATTTCTGTACGTGCTCGGCCTGAGCCTGGGTGCCCTGGCCATCCTCATGCTCCAGCATCTGACCGGCGGCGCATGGGGACGGATGATCCGCCGCGTGCTGGAGGCTTCGTCGCGCGTTCTGCCCCTGGTCACCCTCTTGGCGCTGCCCGTGTTGCTGGGCATGCGTGCGCTGTACATCTGGACGCAGGCGGACGTGGTGGCCGGCGATGAGGTGCTGGCCTCGAAGGGCTGGTATCTCAACGTGCCGGGCTTTGTGGTCCGGACGGTGGTGTATTTCGCCGTGTGGCTGGCGCTCGTCTTTCTGCTGAACCGCTGGGCCCGCGAGCAGGAGCGGACGCCGTATTCGCAACAGTCTAATTGGCTGCGGTCGTTGAGCGGTCCGGGCCTCGTGCTGTACGGACTGACCATGACCTTTGCGGCTTTCGACTGGGCCATGTCGCTGGAACCCCACTGGTTCTCCACCATCTACGGCGTGCTGTTCCTGATCGGGCAGGCGAACAATGCCTTCGCCTTCGCGGTAGGCGTCACACTGCTGCTGGCCTGGTGGCGCGGCGTCAGTGAAACGCTCTCCCGCGACACCCTTGCGGACCTGGGCAACCTGATGCTGGCGTTTATCATGTTGTGGGCCTACATCGCGTTTTCCCAGTTCCTGATCATCTGGTCCGGCAATCTGCCAGAGGAGATTCCCTGGTACCTCGCGCGACTGCGCGGAGGCTGGGGAGTGCTCGCGCTGCTGCTGGTGATCTTTCATTTTGCCGTGCCGTTCGCTCTGCTGCTGCAGGCCGAGGTCAAGCGCAACCCGCGGACGCTGGCCGGCCTGGCGGCACTGGTGCTGATCGTGCGGGCCGTGGACCTGGTGTGGACCGTGGCCCCTTCGTTCTCGACTCACGGGCACCACGACGGCATTTGGGTGGCGCTACTGGCGCCGGTGGCAATCGCGGGGCTGGGCGGTCTATGGCTGTGGCAGTTCGTCCAGCAGCTACGTTCGCGTTCACTGCTGCCCTACCCCGAGGAGACGGCACACAGCCTGGACGCTTCCGCGGAGGTGGCCTGATGACCCAACGAAACCGGACTCCATCGCCGCAATCCATCAAGCATGGCTATGAGGTGCGCGACACCAACCCGCGCTGGATACTCATCGCCGGCGCCGGGCTCACCCTGCTTGTGGTGGCCACCATCTTTCTGATGCGGTGGACGCTGGGTTACCTCACCTCCGAGCAACCGGCGGACGCGGGACCGCCCCTGGTGCTGAGAGGATCCCCTCCGCTGGCGCGCGGCCCCTCCATCAGTGAAGACCCCCAGGAACGCAAGCGGATGGAGGCCTTTCGAGCGAAGGAGAACGAGCGGCTGAACAGTTACGGCCGAGACCCGCTCACACAGACCATCCATATTCCGATCGAACGGGCCATGCAACTGGTCCTGGTTCAAGGTTTCCCGGTAAGGCCCGCCGATCAGCAACCTCCAGTCACCGGGCCGGCGAATGAGGCAAGCCCGGCGCAGGCGGGAGTTGGAGTGCGGCCTTGATGAGCGTGGGGCTGTGATGAGCGTGAGGGCGTATGGGCGTGGGGCTATGGTGGGTTTGGAGCGTGCCTGTGACGTTGAAGAGGTGGGATGGGCGAGCATGTGCGAACGTGAGCATGTGGAAATGTGGGCAAGTGGGAACGTAAGTAAGCGGGAAGGTGGGCAGGTGGGAACGTAGGTGGGAACGTGAGCAGGTGGAGACGTGAGCAGGTTGGAACCTAAGCGGGTAGGGACTTCAGCACATGGGGACATGCGCCAGTGTATGTACGGCGGGTACGCGAGAAAGTGAGACAGCCATGGGCAGCGTTATGACAACTTCGAAGCCTCGGCACAGCCGCCAGCCATCTCATCCTGCGCGCGCGGCCACCGCCTCCCACCGCTGGCCCTCGTCCGCTCGCTCCCACGCCTCGGGCGTCTGCATGGCGCGGTCTGACCACCGTTGCCGCTCTCTATCGCCCCGGCCGTCCGTCGCTCAATCCCTTCGCCCATTGGCCCCGGCGTCTGCCTGTTCCTCCGCCACTCCGTCCGGCCATCCCGCCGTCCTGTGGTTGTGGTCTGGTGTGCCCATGATGGCCGCCTGGCTGCTGGCCGGCCTGGCCTTCCTTTTCGCTGCGGCGGGAGCGATGGCCCAGACATCGCGGCCCTCGGCGCTGCGCGACATCGGCATCGACCAGAAACTCAACGCCCAGGTGCCCCTGGATCTGGAATTTCGAGATGAGTCCGGCCGGAGGGTCAAACTGGCCGAGTATTTTCACGACAAGCCGGTGATTCTGACGCTGGTCTATTATCGCTGCCCCATGCTCTGCACCCTGTCGCTCAACGGACTGGTCAAGACCATGCGGCCGCTGGGGTTTACGGCCGGCAAGGATTTCAAGATCGTCACCGTCAGTTTTGACCCGCGCGAGGGGCCGGAACTGGCCGCCGAGAAAAAGGCCAACTATCTCAAATCCTACAACCGCCCGGAGGCCGCCGAGGGGTGGCATTTCCTGGTCGGCGACGAGCCCGCCATTCGCCGGCTGACCGAAACGGTCGGGTTCCGCTACGCGTACGACGAGGCCACCGACCAGTATGCCCACGCCAGCGGGTTGATCCTGCTCACCCCTCAGGGGCGGATCTCCAAATACTTCTACGGCATCGAGTACTCCAGCAACGATCTGCGCCTCGGCCTGACCGAAGCCTCCCAGAACAAGATCGGCTCGCTGGCCGAGCAGATACTGCTGTTCTGCTTTCACTACGACCCGACAACTGGCAAGTACGGGCTGGCCATCATGAATATCATTCGCCTGCTGGGCCTGATCACATTGTCGGCCCTGGGTTGGTTCGTTTTCCGATCCCTGCGCCGCGACCGGCGGCGACGCCGACGGCTCGCCACCGGGGAGGTGTCCCCATGAGCAAGCTCTTCACGGCCCTGCCATCGCTCCAGTTCCGCCTCATGCCCGAGGACGCGTCCAGCATCTCGGGCCGGGTGGACGCGTTGTACTACTTTCTCGTGGCGGTCAGCACCTTCTTTGCGGGGCTCATTTTCGTCCTGGTGCTTTACTTCGCCCTCCGCTACCGCCATCGCCCCGAGGTGCAGCAGCCGGCCACATCCCACACGGGCAACCTGAAACTGGAGATCACATGGATTGTGATCCCCTTCGTGCTGGTCATGATCATGTTCGGCTGGGGGGCCAAGCTCTTCGTCGAAATGCGCACCATGCCGCCGGATGCCCTCGAGGTGTTCGTGGTCGGCAAGCAGTGGATGTGGAAGCTCCAGCATCCCAACGGCCGCCGGGAGATCAACGAGCTGCACGTGCCGGTCGGCCGGCCGGTCATGCTCCGGATGATCTCCGAGGACGTCATCCACAGCTTCTACGTGCCGGCGTTCCGCATGAAACAGGACGTGCTGCCCGGCTATTACACCACCGCCTGGTTCGAGGCCCAGAAGACCGGCCGGTATCACCTGTTCTGTGCCGAGTACTGCGGCACGGAACATTCGAGCATGATCGGCCAGGTCATTGTCATGGAGCAGGAAGACTACCAGCGATGGCTGGCCGGCGGCGACACCGAACGGAGTGTGATCGAACTGGGACAGGAGCTCTTTACCGGAAAGGGCTCCTGCCGGACCTGCCACAGCCCCGATTCCGGCCCCAGAGGCCCGGACCTGACCGGGCTCTATGGCACGACGGTCCACCTCCAGGACGGCAGGAAGGTTACCGCGGATGAGAACTACCTCCGTGAATCGATCCTGCGGCCGGGCAATAAGATTGTCTTTGGTTACGAAAGCCTCATGCCCCCCTATGAGGGCCAACTGTCAGAGGAAGAAGTGCTGCAACTGATCGCGTACATCAAGACCCTTGGCGGGACGGAGGCCGCTCCAGGCAGCCCCGCCACCCGCCCTGCCCGCGAGCCACCGACTACCGCTCCGGCAGCCATGCAGCCCACCAGCCCCTCGACGCAGCCTGCGGGCGCGAGGAGATAAGCGATGACGACGATTCCCATTGACGAACCCCGGATCGAGCAGCACTCGAATTACTTGACGAACGGGTATTCCGTTAAGTCATGGCTGCTCACCACTGACCACAAGCGCATTGCGCTGCTTTACCTGATCACCATCACGCTGTTCTTCTTCCTGGGTGGCGCGTTCGCGGTCCTGATCCGGCTCGACCTGATGACGCCGGCCGGCGACCTGATGCGCGACGAGACCTACAACAAGATGTTCACCATGCATGGCATCATCATGGTGTTCTTCTTCCTCATACCGGCCGTGCCCGCGGTGCTGGGAAACTTCCTGATTCCGCTGATGATCGGGGCCCGCGACCTGGCCTTTCCCCGGATCAACCTGCTGAGCTGGTATGTCTTCGTCATCGGCGGGCTCTTCACGCTCGCGTCGGTTGCCTCCGGCGGTGTGGATACCGGCTGGACCTTCTACACCCCCTACAGCAGCACCTACGCCAACACCCACGTCGTGCTCGCGGCCCTGGGGGTGTTCATCACCGGCTTCTCGTCCATTCTGACGGGCCTGAACTTCATCGTGACGGTCCACACCATGCGGGCCCCGGGCATGACCTGGTTCCGCCTGCCGCTCTTCGTGTGGGCCAACTACGCGACAAGCCTGATCATGATCCTGGGCACGCCCGTGCTGGCCGTCACCATCGTACTGGTGGCGATTGAGCGGATATTTGGCGTCGGCATCTTCGACCCCAAGCTCGGCGGAGATCCTCTGCTGTTCCAGCACTTGTTCTGGTTCTACTCCCACCCGGCCGTGTACATCATGATCCTGCCGTCCATGGGCGTGATCAGCGAACTGGTCACCTGCTTCTCCCGGAAACGGATTTTCGGCTATGGCTTTGTGGCCGTCTCCAGTCTGCTGATCGCCGTGTACGGCTTCCTGGTCTGGGGCCACCACATGTTCGTCTCCGGCCAGTCCGTCTACGCGGGGATGATCTTCTCCTTCCTGAGCTTCTTCGTGGCCATCCCCTCAGCCATCAAGGTGTTCAACTGGACCGCCACCCTCTACAAGGGCTCCATCTCGTATCAGACGCCCATGCTCTACGTGTTCGGCTTCATCGGCCTGTTCGCCATTGGCGGGCTCACCGGCCTGTTCCTGGCCACGCTGGCCGTGGACGTGCACGTGCACGACACCTACTTCATCGTCGCCCACTTCCACTACATCATGGTCGGCGGCGTGGTCATGGGCTACCTCGGCGGAATTCACTTCTGGTGGCCGAAGATCACGGGTCGCATGTATCCGGAGGGCTGGGCCAAGCTGGCCGCCCTGATCATCTTCGTCGGCTTCAACCTGACCTTCTTCCCGCAGTTTCTGCTCGGCTACCTGGGCATGCCCCGGCGGTACCACGTCTACCCCGAGGAGTTCCAGATCCTCAACGTGATGTCGTCGGCCGGGGCGTCGATCCTGGGGGTCGGTTATCTGCTCCCGCTGGTGTACCTGTTCTGGTCGCTGCGCTGGGGGCCGGCGGCCGGGCCGAACCCGTGGGCGGCCGCGGGGCTGGAATGGCAAACCTCTTCCCCGCCGCCGACGGAGAACTTCGAGAAGATCCCCATCGTTACCCAGGAGGCCTACGCCTATTCCGAAGGAAGCGGGTTCCCTGTGAGTCCGGAGGCTGATTACAAAGAGGGAGGGTCCCCCGTTGTCCATTCCTAGCACCGCGGAACATCATACAACGACTCACCCGGCACTGGCCCATCACTTCAACGACCTCGCTCAGCAGCGGGAGGCCGGCACGCTGGGCATGTGGACATTCCTGGTCACCGAAGTCATGTTCTTCGGCGGCGCGTTCACCGGGTACGCCTATTATCGCTGGAAGTTTCCGGAGGCATTTCAGGCCGCCAGCCACCATCTCGACATCGTGCTGGGCACCATCAATACCGTTGTGCTCATCTGCAGCAGCCTGACCATGGTGCTGGCGGTACAGGGGGCTCAGCGCGGCGACCGCAAGCGGCTGGTCCGATTTCTTCTGCTCACCATCCTGCTTGCCCTGGTGTTCCTGGGCATCAAGGCCTTCGAGTACCATCACAAGTGGGTGGAGGGCCACGTCCCCGGGCGCTATTTCCGGTGGGACCCGCAACATGACGGAGCCGTGAGCCCCGGCGGCGCGCAACTCTTCTACTCGTTCTATTTCACCATGACCGGCATACACGCCGCGCACATGATCATCGGCATCGGCGTGATCGGCGTGCTGGTGTGGATGGCCCTGCGGGGTCGATTCACGCCGGAGAGCTACGGGGCGGTGGAGAACACCGGCCTCTACTGGCACTTTGTGGATATCGTCTGGATCTTTCTGTTTCCCCTGCTCTATCTGATAGGACGGCACTGATGACCGCGCACGACGAGCATTCGATCAGCACCAGAACCTATTTTCTGGTCTTCACCGCCCTGCTGGTCCTCACCGGCGTGACGGTGGTGGCGGCCTTCTTCAACTTCGGACACTTAAACGACATCATCGCCCTGGTCATCGCCGGCACCAAGGCCACGCTGGTGATCCTGTTCTTCATGCACGTCTGGCACGCCAGCGGCCTGACCCGCGTCTTTGTCCTCTCCGGCTTCGCGTGGCTGGCCCTGCTGATGGCGTTTACCTTTGCGGACCTGTTTACACGCTGGCAGGTTGAAGCGGCGGGATGATCACCTGAAAACGCGACACGGGCCACGCCCGCACCCAAGGTGTTTGGGTGCAGTGTCAGTGGTCAGTCGTCAGTTGCAGGTCCGTGGTCTTTGGGTCAGTTGTCGGGAGCGGCGGCTTTCTTCTCGAAGATGCCGTCGGCTCCCATCCGCTTTTCGAAGTGCCCTTCGGCAAGCCACGCCTGGGCGGCCGGATCTTTCTTGAGATATGCATCCCAGAATGCGGTCGTGCTCATGCGGATCAGGTCCAGGAAACGGGCGTCGCGGTGGGTTTCCTCGCCGCGAAGCCGCTTCCGGCCGGTGTAGACC
>JAAXZI010000262.1 GCA_012719955.1 Phycisphaerae bacterium
AAGGAGACAGGGGGACAAGGGGATGAGGGGATGAGATGGCGCGGGAAAGGAGGAACGCTGATGAATGCTGAGGGGGTGCGTGGGGCTTGCCGAGAACTGAGCGGCTTGGGAAGAAGGCCAACGTTGGCAACGCAGGAGAACCTTGTTGCCGTGGCGGCCGGGCGAGGACTCGACCGCCACAGAACTGCCCAGGCACGGTGCGGCGCCGGTCGGGATTGACTGAGGACACTTGCCTGCCTACTGTGTTGCTCTGGTGATGCGTTTTTGAGTCACTACTGTGGAGTAAACCTCATGAGTGCACCTGCCGATCGGACGGCCTGGCTTCAAGGCGGCGAGGCTGCCTGTAAAACTTATCAACCCTACCCCGAACGCGCCTATCGCATGGTGCTGCTGGGAGCGCCCGGCATCGGCAAGGGCACCCAGGCGGAGTTGCTGTGCAAGCGGTTTCGGACCTGCCATCTCTCCACCGGTGACGTCTTCCGGGCGGCCAAGAGCTCCCAGGGGCCGCTGGGGCCGGCCATGCAGGCGGCCCTGGGCTACATGCAGCGCGGCGAACTCGTGCCCGATGAGACCGTCATCGACATGGTTCGCGAGCGCGTCGAATGCCTGAAGTGCGACTACGGTTTCCTGCTGGACGGCTTCCCCCGGACGGTGCAACAGGCCGAAGCCCTCGACCGTATGTTCCAGGAGACCGGGCTGGTACTGGATGCCGTGCTGAACTACGAACTGCCGGTCGAAAAAGTGGTCGAGCGGCTGAGCGGCCGGCGAACCTGCAAGGACTGCAAGACGACCTTCCATGTCCGCACCATGCCGCCGAAAGTGGAAGGCAAATGCGACAAGTGCGGCGGCGAGCTGTACCAGCGCGAGGATGACCGGCCGGAGTCCATCCGCGTGCGTCTGAAAGCCTATGAAGAGAGCACCGCGCCGCTGAAGGATTACTATGCCAAGACCGGCCTGCTGATCACCATCCAGGCGGATGGGACCCCCGAGCAGGTGTTTGAGCAGACCATCGGCGCGCTGCGCGATCGCGGAAAGGCGTAAGCCCCCTCCAAACAAGAACCTTGTCCCGGCCCCAGAGCCCCTTGCTCTGGGGCCTTGTTTTTAGCGTGCGGCGGCGCTGCCGGTCGTGGAGCCTTTGGTTTTTGGGGGTATCGCGGGTCTCAGGTCATCCTTGGGCATTCAGCCCCCGCCCGGACGACAGCTCGCACAATCGCCGGAGGGTTTCGGCCGCCTGACCGCTGGCAATGGCTTTGCGCGAGAGGGCAATGCCCTCGGCCAGATCTTCGGCCACGCCAGCCACCACCAGCGCCCCGCCGGCGTTGAGCAGGGCGTGGTCGTAACGGGGGCCGGTATCGACTCCATCCAGGATGGCGCGGATGGCCGCGGCGCTGCTCGCCGGCGAATCAATCAGCAGCGATTCGAGCGGCGCGACGCGCAGGCCGTATTCGTTCGGATGAATAGCGAAGGTGCGCATCCGCCCGTCGCGAACCTCGGTCACGCGCGAAGTGCCGGTAATGCTCAGGTCGCACAACCCGCATTCCGCATGTACCACCCAGGCGTGGGTGGCGCCGCGGGCAATCAACACCTGCCCGAGTTTCTCCGTCAGATCAGGCTTGAATACGCCGAGCAGTTGACGCTTGACTCCCGCCGGGTTGGTGAGCGGCCCGACGATGTTAAAGATGGTACGAATGCCAAGCTGCTTGCGAACCGGGGCGGCGTGGCGCATGGCCGGATGGAGCAAAGGGGCGTGCAGGAAGGCGATCCGGCAAGAGGCCAGACATTGTTGCAGGACGGGCACGGGGGCTTCGAGGGTAATCCCCAGGCAGGCGGCGGCCTGGGCCGATCCGCTGACCCGGGTATGACTGTGATTGCCGTGTTTGGCCACGACCGCTCCGGCGGCGGCGGCAATGATCGCGGCGGCGGTGGAGACGTTATAGGTATTGATGCCGTCCCCCCCGGTCCCGCAGGTATCCATCGCGTCGGCATCACAGGGCACGCGGGTGACGTGTTCGTGCATCACGTCGGTGGCCCCGACAATCTCCTCGATGCTCTCGCCCTTGTGGGCCAGACAGGTGAGAAAATCAGCCATCAGACCGGGCTCGCAACGGCCGGTCATGATGAGCGAAAACACTTCATAACACTGCTCGCGCGTGAGGTGGCGTCCAGCCTTGATGGTGGCGATAGCCTGGTCGATAGACTGCATTCAGAGCTCCAACTACGAAACAGACAAGCAGACGAAGGAACACGCAGGCCGGGAGAAGAAACAACCGGGCGACGTTCTCCTTCGTCCTCGAATCTCGCCGTCTCGTCGTCTCGATTCCGGCCCTTACAGACGCTGCACCCGGGCTCCCTCAGAGGCGGTGGTGGGGTAAACAAGCGCGGGCTTCTCAAACCGATGATTATATTCCGACGCGATGGCCGATTGAAGAGCTTCCACCGCGCCCTGCTCGACCAGGGCGATGGCACAGCCGCCGAACCCTCCCCCGGTCATGCGGGCCCCGTACACGCCCGCCACCTCCCGGGCAATCTCCACCAGGGCGTCCAGTTCCGGGCAGGAAACCTCGTAATCGTCTCTGAGGGACTGATGCGAGTCGAACATCAGCGCCCCGAAGTCCTCCAGCCGCCCGTGACGCAATGCGTCGGCCGCCTCAGTGGTGCGCTGGATTTCGGTCACCACGTGCTGGGCCCGGCGGAAGATGAGCGGATCCAGGGCCTGCCGCTGGGCGAACAGCATGGCCGGTTTGACGTCGCGAAGGCTCTGGATCTGCGGATATCGGCCCTTGAGGACCTCCACGGCCTGCTCGCACTGCCGGCGGCGGATTCCGTATTCCCCCCCGCCGATCTCATGCTTGACCTGGGTGTTCATGACCAGCAGGACGGCATTGTCGAAGGGCATGGGAATGTGCTCAAACTCGCGCGAGCGGCAGTCCAGCAGCAGGGCGTAGTATTCTTTGCCCAGGGCGCAGATGAACTGGTCCATGATGCCGCAGGGCGAATGAGCGTACTGATGCTCGGCCTCCTGGCAGAGTAGGGCCAGCTCAACGGGGTCCATGGTCTGGCCGGCCAGGGTCAGGAGGGCCAGCCCGGAGCCGACCTCCAGGGCCGCCGAACTGCTCACACCGCCGCCAATGGGCACCTCGCTGTGGATCAGCAGCCGGCTCGGCTGGAGCCGGATGCCGCGTTTGACCAGCATGGCGGCCACGCCGCGCGTATAGCTGGACCAGGACGGCATTCCCGGCGCATCGGGCTCGCCCGGATCGGCGGCCGAGAAGCGGGCGGGCTGATCCGCGAAGGCGGTCGAACGCACCTCGATCGTGTCCCCATCGGCCGGAGCCGCCATCACGTACAGGCACTGGGACATGGCGATGGGCAGCACGTAGCCGTCGTTGTAGTCCGTGTGCTCGCCAATGAGGTTCACCCGGCCCGGAGCGCGAACCGCCAGCGTGGGAGCCGATCCCGGAAACGCCTGTTGAAACCGATTCATCAGATCGCTTGTGTTGACCACGGTAGAGTTCCTACAGAGAATAGAGTGTGGCCGACTTTAGGCTGTGGCGTCAAATGTGTCAAATCAGGAACCGCCAATGCCGACACCTGTTCTGATCGACACGGACATGGGGATCGATGACGCGATCGCGGTCGCGTTGGCCCTTGCCTCCGATCAGATCGAGCTGGTCGGGATGACCAGCGTGGGGGGCAACGTCCCGCTGGAACAGGCCACAGGCAACATCGGCCGGGTGCTGTCGGCTCTGGAGGCCCGGGAATGGCCGGTGATCGGACAGGGCCTCGATCAGCGCAACGGCTTAAGCGACGCCCGGCACGTCTTCGGGGAGGATGGGCTCGGGGAGACGGATCTGCCCATCCCCGCAGGGTACCAGCCCCGTGACTATGTTGAGGTATTTGAACACTGCCTCCACGCCCATGGCTCATCCCTGACCATCATCGCCCTGGGGCCGCTGACCAATCTCGCGGCATTGATGCGCGAACGACCCAGGCTGCTTCAACAGGCCGGGCGAATCATCGTGATGGGCGGGGCCCTCTGGTGCCCGGGTAACGTGAATCGCTGGGCGGAGTTCAACTTCTACCGCGACGCCAAGGCCGCGGCCGCGGTCATGTCCGCCGGGCTGCCCATCACCCTGGTGTCGCTGGACGTCACCCGCCAGGTCGCCCTGGACGAATCACACGTGGCTCGCCTGTCGCGCAGCGGCCGGCCGGGGGGCGAAGGGCTGGCCCGGATGCTCCGCTGGCCCCTCGAACATCATGCGGACATGGCGGGCAAATTCCTGGTCCATGACGCCGTGGCCGTGGGGGCCCTGCTCTGGCCGGAGCTGTTTCTGCGCTCGCGCATCGGGCTGGAGGTGGTTACTACCGGCGAACAGGTCGGCCGGAGCAAACCCGTGGTCACCAAGGACAAGAGCCGGCAGGTGGGGGTGGTACTCTCCGTCAACGTCGAAGATTTCCTCGAAAACCTGCTGGAAAGGATCTGTCAGGAGGAGTTCATCGTCTGAGGAGATGAGAAGTGAGAAAGGGCCTGGAAATCCACAGGCTCTCTCACTTCTCACCTCTTACTTCTCACTTCGCCGAAGGCGCTCATGTTCGACCGGGTTGACGACACCATCGTGGCAATTTCCTCCCCCCCGGGCATCAGCGCGCGGGGCATCGTGCGTTTGAGCGGGCCGGAAGCCGTTTCCCTGGCCGCACAGGTCTTTGAGCATGCGACCGGGCCCGGCCTTCACGCCACGCCGGGCCATCGCCGGCTGATGGGACGGGCGCGAATCGATGCCGACGCGTCAGTCCCCGCGGAGGCCTACGTGTTCCGGGCCCCGGCCAGCTACACGCGCCAGGACATCGTGGAGTTGCACCTGCCCGGCTCACCGCCCGTGCTGGCCATGGTCTTCGAAGAACTGACCGCCGCCGGCGCCCGGCCGGCCGAGCCGGGCGAGTTCACCGCGCGAGCCTACTTCGCCGGGGCCCTCGATCTGACCGAGGTCGAAGGCGTGGCCGCCCTGATCCATGCCCGCAATGACTCGCAACTGCGGGCCTCAGAGGCACTGCTTCATGGACGATTGAGCCAGCGATCCAGCGCACTGCGCGAAGAGCTGACCGACCTGCTCGCCCTGCTCGAAGCGGAGATCGATTTCGTAGAAGAGTCTATCGAGTTTACCACCAGTGGGCACGCAATCGCCATTCTGGATAAAGTAGCCGGAGAACTGGACGCCCTGCTGCGCGACGCACCGGCGATCGAACGGCTGGAGGTGCTGCCCCGCATCCTGTTGGTGGGTCGCCCCAATGCCGGCAAGAGCACGTTGTTCAACCGGCTCAGCG
Organism: Phycisphaerae bacterium; assembly: GCA_012719955.1. Lineage (GTDB taxonomy): Bacteria > Planctomycetota > Phycisphaerae > UBA1845 > PWPN01 > JAAXZI01. The sequence goes on from JAAXZI010000262.1 coordinate 5,323, forward strand.
GACTGGACCGGGCCATCGCCTCGGCCACCGCCGGCACCACGCGCGATGTGCTCACCGCGCCGATGAAGGTGCCCGGGGGCGAAGTCATGTTGCTGGACAGCGCGGGGGTGGAATGCGGGCCTCAGACCGCATCCCAGCCGTCGGATCCAACACCCGGCGAGGCCGCCGGCTCGGCAGAACCGGCAGCGCTGGCCGCCGCCGCGACGCGACGATCGGTCGGTATCGCAGACCTCGTGCTGATGGTGGTGGACGTGACCGATGCCCCCCTCGAAACCATACGGAGCCTGCGGTCGATGCTGCCGCGGCAGCGGGTCCTGATCGTGCTGAACAAGGTCGATGCAATTATTTCCAACCCTCCCTTGCTCCATCTTCCCGACCCGGCCGTTCGAGTCAGCGCGTTGACCGGGGAGGGCATGGCGGCACTCCAGGCCCGAATCGGCGAAATGTTGTTTGGAGGGGTCGAGACGCATGGGGCGGAGCTGCTGGCCCTCTCCGATCGTCAGCGATCGGCCTTGCGCGAGGCCCGCCACGCGCTGGGTCGCGCCCTGGAAATGTGCAAAAACTCGCAGGAAATCAAGGATTTTGCGGAACTGCTGGCCCTGGAAGTGCGCGAGGCGATCAATGCCCTTTCGCTGTTGACCGGAGAAATCGCGACCGAAGAACTGCTCGGTCGCATCTTTTCCCGCTTCTGTATAGGCAAGTGAAAAGTAAAGAGGCTCACTGGATCCGGTCGATAATTTGTGGAAGGCATCTCGCGTGCCAATGATGTGCTGAATGTCGGCCTCGACGCGAGATTTGCTTTGACATTCTTGAATGTCATGTTAATTTAACCGGCAGAAAGGAGGTGACGTCCATGGCTAAGAAAGCAAAGAAGGCCGCCAAGAAAGCTGGCACCAAGGCCACGAAGAAGAAGAAGTGAGCCGAATGGACATCACCAAGACCGTTGTCCCGAGTGCAGACTAACAGATGATGCAAGGGGCAACGGCAGTCGCCTCCGACTCAAAGTTGGGTGCGACAAACAGCCGTAAGGGAGGTGCTCAACGCCACGGGAGCACCTCTCCCTTTTTTTGGGGATCGTCCCATCCCGGCCCCCCACTTCAGAGCCGGAAGCCAGCGCGACCAACCACAGTGACAGCAGCCAAGCCCCTGCCCTGCAGCGCAAAGTGGGCCATTTCCCGTAGCGGCCGGGCTCCGTACCGGCCGTTCTGCCCGTAAAACGGCCGGTACGGAGCCCAGC
>JAAXZI010000029.1 GCA_012719955.1 Phycisphaerae bacterium
GCCCAGAGGCGCGGGGGTGGGTGGGATCATGCCCGCGCTCTCCTGGAGGGCCGGCTGGAGCCCGGGCATGCCGCCTTTCCCGCAAAATTGCACTCGTGTTCTTCTCCCCTTTCCTGGACGTAAACGCCGGTGTTTTCAACAGTAAGCCACGCAGTATCCCGGACGCCCCTTCTCCGGGGAAAAGGCCTCGGGCGTTGACGCCGGGCGGATATTTGTCAAACTATGCCGATCGGGCCACCCGCGTTTTGGCCCGCGGCAGCGGCCAGCCCGGCGCGGAGGGTATTCCTAACCGCGGGAGGAAGCACGAGCGGGTGCATTCCAAGCACCAGACCCGACGGGTACTTCTGGAGAATGTACCTGGGTTTGTCGCGCCTGGAGCGGTCAAAGGCGTCCGCGGCAAGATCAGAATAGATTGACCACAACCCGGCCGGCCCCGGAGCTTGTAAAGTCCGGCCGGCCTGCGAGGTAGCACAATTTATGGACACGATTGCGACGCAAAGCCAGCCCATCCCCGGAGAGGGTCCCCGCCGGGAGTTGCCGGCCCTGATTCAGCGGATGCTCATTATCGGGTTGGACGGGGCCACCTTTGACATTCTCAACCCGATGATGGCCGCGGGGCGGATGCCCAACCTGTCCAACCTGATCAAGACCGGCACGGCCGGCATTCTCGAATCGACCAAGCCCCCTATCACGCCGGCAGCCTGGACGACTTTCATGACCGGCAAGGGTCCCGGCCGGCACGGCATCGTGGATTTCGAAAAATACGACGTCCGCACCCACAAGCTTTCGTTCAACAGCACCTACGAGATCCGAGAGAAAACCCTGTGGGAGATTCTCAGCGAGAAGGGATTCCGGGTCGGCTCCATCAACCTGCCGATGACCTATCCGCCGCGCAAGGTGAACGGGTTCATGATCTCGGGGTTCGAGACGCCCAACACGGATACCGAGTTCACCTACCCGCCCGAGCTCAAGCATGAGATCCTGCGCCGCTGGCCGGATTACAGCTATCGCTCCGACTGGAAGCGCAAGGCTTTCGGCGGCAACGCCCTGTTCAACCGCAACCTGTCCTATATCGAAGACAGCTTCCGGCAGGGTTACGAGCTGACGCGCTATTGCGGCGACACGTACGGCTGGGACGTGCTGATGATCCTGTACAAGCTGGTGGATAACCTGCAGCACAAGGCCTGGAAGTATCTGGATCCCAAGACCTCCGCGAAGTACCCGGCGCGGGCCGAAATGTCAGCGCGTTGTTTCCAGACGCTGGACCACTGGATCGGCAAGTTGGTCGAGTATGCCCGCGAGAAGGGCGCGGCGACGCTGATCATGTCGGATCATGGTCATGGCACGCTTGACGGCAAGGCCCAGCCCAACGCCCTGCTGGAGCAATGGGGTTACCTGAAGATCAAGAGCCATGTCACCCAGGCGCGCCGCCGGGCGGAGCGGATCGTGGAGCGTGTGCTCGGCCGGACGGCGAAGCGTTTTGCGGCCAACCAGGGTATCGAGCAGGAAGTCGACGTGGACTGGGCGGCCACCAAAGCATGCGTGATGCACGCCGGCATTTACGGCTTCCTGTACCTGTCGCTCAAGGGCCGCCAGCCTAACGGGCTCATCGAGCCTGAAGACTACGACAAGGTGCGGGCGGACCTGCGCGACCGCTTTCTCGCGGTGACGGCCACCAACCCGCAAGGCGAAACCATCCGCGTCTTTCCGGAGGTGCACTTTACCGAAGAGTTGTACAAGTGCAGCCGCGAGGAGCACCCCTGGCTGCCGGATCTTCTGCTGGTGCCCAACCCCGGCCTGGCCGTGGTCCGCAAGATTCGCGGACATAAGCCGGTGCGCTGGTGCTCGGATCACAGGATGGAGGGGACGCACCGCGTGGAAGGCATCCTGATCGTGAACGGTCCGCACATTCGGGAGGGCGGGTCGATCCACGCCAATATCGCCGATATCGCCCCGACCCTGCTGGCCAGCGTGGGGCTGCGCGTGCCGGTGGACATGGAGGGCCAGGTGCTGCGCGAGATCTTCGACACGCCGCTGAACGTGGAGTACGAGCCGCCGCAGGCCGTCGAGCACGTCGAGCACGAGGAAGTGTATTCCGAGGCCGAGAAGGAAGCCCTCACCAAGCGTCTGTCAGACCTGGGATACCTGGAGTGACGGCGATCCCGCCGGCAGTAGCGCCGGTTCCATCAGACGGGAACCTGCCCAAGTTTGCAACGGAAACCATATCAGCCTGACGGCTGGGTCTGTGCCGCGTTTTCTGTAGCCCGGGCGTCCATCACCTGGTCCAGCGCCACTATGGCCGCTTCGACGTCCGCCCGGCGTCTCGGCGACCACTTGCGCACCTCGTCCGTTCCCGGACGGGCCGCGTCCAGGGCCAAGGCTTTCGCATACTCCTCGCGGGCCTGGTCGGCCCATTCCCGCGAACCCGTGGCGACCGCCGCATGGGCCAGCACTCTGGCCAGTCCGAGGTGCTCATCCGGTGAACTGGGATAGAGTTGCAGCGCGTGGCGCGCCGCCGTGATCGCGTCCCGCAGATCCCTCTCGGAGTTGCTTACTCCGTATCGCAGGATGCACAGCCCGGCGCGCATTCGGTACAGCGAAATCTGCCGGGGGTCGCGTTCGACAGCCTTATCGAGTCTGGCGAGGGCGACGTCGAGGTCCAGTCCCTCCGCATGGGGGGCATCATCGCGGCCCCGGAGCTGGCGCTCGGTCAGTTCGACCAGGGGCGTTGGATCCAGCGGATCGGCGGAAGCGGCGGCCAGGTAAGACTTCGCGTTGCCTCTTCCGGTTCGTGCCTGCTCCAACCACGCGGATGCCCGGCTCACCGGGACATACACGAAGAACAGAACCAGCCCCAGCCCCAGCGTCGCCAAGGCAACCGGCGCTATCGCCATGGCCACCGATCGCCCACGGCTTGACTCCGGCCGCGCCCCCTGCCCCGGTCTCGCGATCGGCGTTTCCTGCTTCTCCCCCAAGCCCTGAGCACTGAAGCCTGAAGTCTGTGCCAGTGCGATCCCCACCATTGCGGCGAACACCGTCAGCGTGCCCGGCACGAACAGGGGAAAGTCAATGGTATTGTGCAACAGAAAGGCCCCGATCCCGCACAACACGGCCAGGCGGGCGACGGCCCCGCCCTGCTCGTCGCCGCGAGTCGCGGCTACCACAACCGCCAGGAAGGTGGCCGCCCAGGTGATCCCATACTGGACCACATCCACGAAAATCTGGGCTTGGCCGCCCGGGACGGACATCAGCCCGCGCATGAGCCAGAGCCGCAGCAACACATACCCCCCCACCACGGCCAGGAGCCAGCGGGTCAATTCCGGCTGCGGCTTCTCCGTGGGCTCCAACCCCGGCGCCGAATCCGCCGGCGGCTGTGCCCAGGCCCGGACCGCCATGATCGAGCCGCCCACCAGGGACAGGACCAGCCCCAACAGGCCCAACACGCCCCACTGGGCCAGAATGGAGAGGACAAAGTTGTGTGGGTCGCGGATCTCCTCGGGAAATTCGATCGGCTTGTGGCACAGGTAGGCGCGGTCGTAGTTGAGGGCGCCGACGCCGGTCCAGGGATGCTCGCCCACGATCGCCGCCGTCACTTGCCAGTAGTTCCAGCGAAATTCGAGCGACGATCCCGGCAGGCCGCCACGGACCTGCCCGAGCAGCATCACCCCGACACCTCCCAACACCACTAAAACCCACCCCACCGCCAGCGCCGCCCGCCAATGCCGCCGAAGCGTGGCCCGCCCGGCATAAAGCATCAGCAACAAGCCCAGCCCGCAACCGGCAGCCAGCATTGCCCCCCGGCTGCCGGTCAACGCGATCAGCGCGAGCTGCACCACCCCACCGGCAAACAGCGTCCAGCGCGTCCACCCGGCCCGAGCCCATCCGCCGGCCGCCAGTGTCCCAAACCCGCACAACAGCAGCAGCGACCCTTGAGCGTTGCTGTGGGCGAGGAACCCGGTGGCCTCATTGGCGTTCATCCGCCGTTCGTAAAGCTGCCGGCGGGGATCGTCCGGCGGCACCGCGCCCCACAGGGTGTCCTTGTTGCGCTCATAATCCTCGCGTGTTTCGCGGAACTCGGTGGTCACCTGCATCACCGACCGGACTCCAGACGCCGCACCCGCCGCGGCCACGACGGCCAGCACCAGCGCCAGGCGCAGCCGGTCGCGACACAAGTTGGCGATCAGCATGGCCAGGGCCAACCCGCTGAGCCAATCCACCGAGGCATTCAAGGCCAACCGGCGGTTGCTGGCGGCCACGATGATGGAAACCGCCGCCGCCACGGCCATGCACACAAAGCCGATCTCCAACCCCGTCCACCGCCATGCCGTGCCGCGGCCGGAGAGAAAGCGCCACACCCCCACCACGGTCACGGCCACCGCCGCCAGCCAGATGGCCACGTCAAACCCCGCCGTGGTCGCGGACGTGGCGATATTCACCGCGCGAACGTATTCAGCGAAAATGCCCTCGGCGGATTCGTAAGTCTCCGACAGGAGCGGCCGCATGCCGATCAACAGCAGCAATACGAAAAAAGCCCCGCGTTCAAGCCACCCGGCGATCCGCATCGGACCTGTCGCCGCGCCCCCGGGCGGGCAGACGCTTCGTTGAACACGCGGGCTGGGACCGGCGTCCTTTCCACTCCCGCGGTCCCGCGAACCTTCCTGGCGGAACGACCGGTGCGGCGAGCGGCTGCTCCAGAAGCACAGAAGTCTCCAGTTGGAAACGCTGCGAGTGTGCTCTCCGCTTTCAGAATTCAGCGAACCGCTGCGCGAAAACGGCCGGTACGGAGCCCCGCTGCTACACAAGCACGGAATGTTCCAACTGGAAACGGCACTAGACCTCATCGCGGGCTTCCAGAATGGCAATAATCACCACCACGCACACGCATTGCCCGAAGATCAGGACCGCTTCGCCCCAGCTCAGCGAGGGAACCAGAATGGCGGGCAGCGCGGTGGCCAAGGTGGCCAGGTAGATGGTCAAGACCGCCGCCGTGGGGCTCAAGCCCAACTTCACCAGGCGATGGGAGAAGTGCCGCCGATCGCTGCGGAACGGGCTCACTCCCAGCCGTAGCCGGCGGATGATCACGCTGGCCTGATCGTACAGCGGCACGGCGAAGACCAGTAAAGGCACCACGATGCCGAACGGACGGACCTGCTGCTCGACATTCTTGAACGTCGTCAGCACCGTACACACGGCCAGCAGGAAGCCGATGACCAGGCTGCCGGCATCGCCCATGAACACCGACGCCGGCGGGAAGTTGTAGACCAGAAAGCCCAGTGCCGCCCCCGCCAGCAGGAGCAGCACGCACGGCACGAAAACCTGACCCGCCTGAAAGGCCGAAATCGCCAGGATAGTCGCGGTGAGGGCCGCCACGCCGGCGGACAACCCGTCCATGTTGTCCATGAAGTTGAACGCGTTGGTGAGGGCCACGATCCAGAGCGTCGTGATAACGATGGACGGAATGGGTCCCAGGAATTCCGCCGAGCGGATGCCCGCTCCCGCGGCGATCAGCAACGCCACCGCCGTCTGCACGATCAGCTTGAACCACGGCGACAACGGGCGGTGGTCATCGATGATGCCCATCAGGTGCATCACCAGGGCGCCGGCGATAATGGCCAGGGCCTCGGGAGCCTTGCGAATTACCCCCCCCGCCCAATAGGGCCATAATGGCAGGTGTTCCGTCAGCCAGGGAAGCCGCTCGGCCCCCCACCCGGCGAGCAACATCGCCCCCAGCAGCACCCCCACCATGGGCAGGAGCACGGCCAGGGTGATGGCGATGCCCCCACCGAAGGGGACGGCGCGCGCGTGCTGCTTGTGAGTTCCCGCGCCGGGGCGATCCACGAAACCCCGCTTGAGGGCCCAGCGTCGCACCAGCGGGGTCAATGTCAGACTGATGAGCAGTGACAACCCGAGCGAAGTCCCGCCCACGATGATTGGATCCGCCATGTTCACGGCCGCCCTTCTTCCGATTCTTCCGCCGACCGGAGGCGGGCATTGAGCTTGGCCTTGTAGCGCTCCCGCACCTCCAGGAAGAAGTCGTGATAGGAGCCCTCGGCAAAGTCCGGGTACGTCCAGGGCCAGGCCGCCCACCGCCCATTCTCGAAGTGCAGTGTGCTCTCAGCGTAGATGCCGTCACGCAGGTAAATCCGGTGGGAGTAGTCCTTGGTGGTGGCCAGCACCAGCTTGCCGAGCGTCAGGTAGCCGGGGTCGAGATTCACCCGTCGTTGGCTGGCGGGCACGCCGCATTCGTAACAGATTCGCCGCTCCAACTCGTTCGTGAGGGTCTTCTGATGAGCAAGGTCGCCCGGCTCGATCAGTCTTTCGAAGGATACGAACTGCCGCTGGAGATCCTGGCCCATTTCCAGTTCATAGTAATCCGTGGAATCGAATGGCCACAGCCGGCTGACCACGTCCGTGGGTCCGGCGTATTCGCAGAGCATGCGCACCGCGCGCGCCATCAGATCGGGATCATTGGAAATGAGCCCGCAGATGAGGTTTACCGGTCGTGGTTGTCGTACCACACCCATGCTTACCGCCCTTTTTACGACAGTCAGGCCATCGACGTTCGAGAGGTGCTGATCACCGGTCGCAAGCGGCACGGGTGTCGCTTGCGGATGGTTACGAACCACAGGTCGTTCCAGGCGATCGGCTTGCCGTTCCTCTGAAGATCTATACGGATCTCAGCATAGAAGTGACCGCTGATAAGATCAACCGCGCGGGCCGTGCAGCCCCCTGGTCATCAATCTTCCGTCGGTATGACCGCCGTGTCCCGCTCTTTGGGTTGCGGCGTGTTGCGCGACTCAAGCCCCAGCAGTTCCAGGGTGTTCCGTTCCACGATGCGCCGGAGTTGTTCGCGCGGGATGTTCGGCAGATTCGTGCCGTGGCAGAAATGATTGATGCTGTACAGGGATTCGATACACGCGGCTGCCGAGGTAAAGGGGAAATTGCTGCCGAACAGCAACGCATCCATCACCCCCGCCTGGTAGGCGGAAACGAGGGCGTTATAGGCCTGCCACGGGTACTGCAACAGCCCGCTGACGTCGGCGAAAACGTTGGGATGCTTGGCCAGCAGGGCGATCGTTTCGTCGATCCACGGGTAACCAAGCTGCGAAATGATGATCTTGAGCGTTGGAAACTCGCGGGCCACTTCATCCAGCAGGAAGGGGCGGGCAAACTCCATCTTGCTGCAGGCCGAGGCCTGCACGTCCATGTGGAACATGATCGGCATCTCCAGGCGGCAGGCCTGGTCGTAGACCCGCATCGCCGCCGAGGAGGCCGGGTGAAAATCCTGTCCCGCCGGCCAGACCGTCGCCCCCTGCATCCCGAGGTCGTCCTGGGCCCGCCGCAGGTCCTGGATGGCCTCGTGCGGCCGGGAGGGGTCCACGCCGGCAAAGCCGATCAGCCGGTCCGCATGCCGCCGGACGTAGGCGGCCACGTAGGTATTCGGAATCTCCGCCTTCAGATAGTGGCTCTTGAGCCCAAGAACAAACGCTTTGTCCACCGGATGAGTGGCCGCCAGATGCTCCTCAATCCCCGCCTTCGGAGGCCCCGTCCAATGCCCGCTCCGGCCACGAGTCTCCCATAACCCGGTCCCCTGCCCTAGTTGCTCCACCGATTCCCAAATGTGGGTGTGACAATCAATAATCATAATGCGGGTCGAAACCTCCGCACCCATACCTCAAGCCTGGACCACCAGGGTATCGGGTCAGGCCCCAGAAAGTTGCTGAACCGCGCTTATAGCCGATTAGAGCATTCGGGTCAATTGGCCAGCGTCGCCGACCGGCATGTGACGACTGCAATTGGCATGCAAGATCTTTATTATAGGCAATTTAAGGATGCAGACGTATTTCCGCCTCCTCCTGCACGCTCTGCCGCCGGGGGGCAGGCATCGTCCGCTCCGCATAATCTTATCAAGGTCCTGCTTTTAACCCCTGGCCGCCCCCTGCCGGCTTTGGAGCTCCTTGATCAGTGCTTCTACCAGGCGTTCTATTTCGGCCATCGCCTCCTCCGGGGCGCACAGATCCACGTCATGCACGTCCCAGTATCGGACCCGCTCGGCCCATTCGGGAAACTGCGCCTGGAGCATGGGCCGGTGCTCTTCGGCCTTCAGGGCCACAACCAAGTCAAATTCTTCCAGCTCCGCCGCGCGCAGGGCCAGCGGGCTTCTCGGGGCGGACTCCGGTACAATCCCCCGCCGGCGGAGACCTTCCAGAGCATGGGTGGAAATCGGGCCGACGTTCACCAGGTTCCCCTGTTCGACGCACAGCCCCCGGGATTCGGCACGCCAGTTCAAACCGGCCGTCGCCGCCCGGGCATTGAACACTATCTCGGCAAACCGGCTGCGATAGTAGTTGCCGGAACACAGAAACAGAACCTTGCACACGTTTTTCATGCCGCCATTGTAGCTCATCCTATCGCGGCAAGGTGAAGCGAAACACCGATCCCTGCGGCTCGTTGGCCTCCGCCCAGATCCGGCCACCGTGCTGTTCCACGATTTTTTTGCAGGTGGCCAGGCCGATCCCGGTCCCGCCGTACTTGGACTCGTCGGCATGCAGTCGCTGGAACATGCCGAAGATCCGCTCCCGATGTTCGGGGGGGATGCCGATCCCGTTGTCAGCCACGGAAAAAACCCAACGCCCGGGCTCCTGCGCGGCGGTGATATGCACCTCGGGCGGCAGGACTCCACGGTACTTGATGGCGTTGGAGATCAGGTTCTGAAAGACCTGGACCAGCAGGAGCTCATCCGCCCGCACCTCGGGCATGGGGCCGTGCATGACGCGGGCCTGGGCGGCCTGCAGTTCGGCGGTGAGGCTGGTGAGCACCGTCCGCAGGACCGCATCCACCTGGCACCGGGCCAGGTTCAGACCGCCGCGTCCCACCCGTGAATAGCCCAGCAATCCCTTGAGCAATTCGTTCATCTGGTCGACCGTGCAACGGATGGCCTCCAGCATGTTCCGCGCTTCATCCGATAGCTGCTCGCCCAGCTCCGAAGACAACAGGAACACATAGCCGGAGATGGTCAACATGGGCGAGCGCAGATCGTGCGAGACGATGGAGGCGAACTGTTCGAGATCGGAATTCGAGCGCGCCAGTTCGGCATTCACTCGACGCAGCGCCTCTTCCGCGCGCTTATAGGCGCTGATGTCGCGCACAAAAGCGTAGCAGAAGTCGCGGCCCTCGTGCTGCAGATGCGTGACGGCAATCTCCACCGGGAAGGTTTCGCCCGACTTGCGCCGATAGATCGACTCCAGGTTGTAGGCGCCCCGTTCTTTGACCTCCCGCCAACGCTCCGGCCAGAGATCAGCCGGATTCAGCGGATCAATGTCGAATACCGTCATTTGCAGGAGTTCGTCACGCGTATACCCCAGCAATCGACAGGCGGCCTCGTTCACATACATGAAATGGCCGGCCGAGTCGATCCGCAAGATAGGCTCGGCGGCGTGGTCCACGGCGAATTGCGTAAGCTGCAGCCGGTGTTCTATTCGCTTGCGCTCCGTCACGTCGCGCACGATGTGGGCCGCGCCGATGAGCCGGCCTTCGCGATCGCGGATGGAACTGAACCGAATCTCGTAGTACCTTCGGTCGCGGCCTGGATCGCCCAGTTCGTGCGTTTCGGTGAATTCCTCGCCGTGCAAGGCCCGCGTCCACAAATCGATAAGACAATCCATGTCCGCTGGATTGGGAGTCGTGATGTCCCGCAGGCTGGATCCCAGCTGAATGTCAGCGCCGAAAAGCCGTTTGACTTCGGCCTGATAAGCCCGATTCAATGCCAGGAATCGAAAATTTACGTCCATGGCCGCGATCAGGTCGCCGCTGCCCTCGATGATTCCGTTAACTTTTATTCATCATTTCACCTCCTTTCATTGTATACAGTATAACCCCGAATTTCCCAGATGACACTTGCGGCGGCGTATACTGAGGTGACGATTTCCCCCGTGAATACAGGCGCAAACGAAGCTCAAGCCGCTGAAACCTGGAGAATCCAA
>JAAXZI010000030.1 GCA_012719955.1 Phycisphaerae bacterium
GGCAGGATGCCCGCCCTCCGAGCTGGCGGGATGGTTGGCCTCCCCGCCGGGCAGGGTTTCGCCGATTGGGAAGTCGATGCGGGCCGGCTTATCGGGGGCTATTGAAACGGGGTTGGCCGGGTTGAGGATCGGGGCCTGGATGAATTTCTGGTGCGGGACGGGCATGGAGCCTGTGCCGCGGATGCTGGCGAAGTAGGTGCGATCAAGCTTTTGCAGCACGGACGGGTCGCCGAGCTCGCGCCAGAGGGGGCTTTCCGGGTCGAAGAAGTTGAACAGGTAGACGCCGTCGGCGCCTGAGGCCCACACGTTCATGGCCCGGCCGCGGTAGGCGGCCAGGGTGCTGCGGAGCTTGCGGGCGGATTCGTCGCGGACGCGCGACTCGTCCAATGAAGGATATACCTTGACGCCGTAGCGGTGGCCGAGTTGGACGCTGTATTCCCAGGGGTTGAACTGGGCGTAGCCGCTGACGATCAGCAGGTCCACCAGGCCATCGGCCAGCCACTTTTCGAGGTCCAGGCCGATGTGCCGGCAGTACTCGACGGAGTCCGGGACGCGCACGGCCAGCAGGATGGGCCGGCCGCGCTTCCGGCCGGTGGCGTGGGTCATGGCCCGGATCCGGCGGAGCAGGCCGGTCATGTGGCCGCGTTCCTCATCGCCGCAGGGTTGGCCCTGGCCGGAGCATTTGAAGAAGAAGGCGTGGCGGAAGAAATCGAGCTCGATGCCGTCCACGGCATAGTTCTGACAGACCTCCTCGCAGTAGCGGAAGGCGAGGTCGCGGATTTCGGGCACGGCGTAGTCAACCGAGGACCATGTGCCGTACTTGGGCCGCTTTTCCTTGCTGCCGATCAGCCATTCAGGGTGCTCTTGTTTGAGGCGATTGGCCCGGAACATCACCGGCCCGTAGGCGGCTCCCGAGGCGTCGTGGGTGTCGTTCATGCGCATGGACCAGAAGAGCTCGATGTTGTGCCGGTGGGCGAAGTCCACCATGATCGCGAGGGGGTCGAGGCCCTTGTCGAGGAACTCACGGGTGCGGTTGGGGGCGAACATGGCCTCGCGGGTGTCGAAGACCTGCCCCACTTTGGTGTTGTGGGTGAACAGGCCGAAGCCGGAGCTCCAGGTGCAGTAGAAGATCGCATCCACATGCGAGCCGGCAAGGGGCGTGGTACGGGCGCGCAGCAGGTCCTCGGCGGTGGCCGCCTTGCAGAAGTAGATGGGCTCGTTGCCGTCGTTGTTGAAGATGACGCGGCGCGGGCGGTTGACGGCCTGCTGGTGCAGGGCTTTCCAGGCAGCGTCGTCGGGCTGAGACTGGCCGGTGGCGGCAAGGGTGCAGAGAATGGACAGCAGAAGGGTGAGCGTAGTATTCATGGCGGGTATCGTATGGGAGGCCGCTGGATAGGGCAAACGGAGTGATGACTGATGAGCGTCAGGCGGTCATTCTTCAGAACCCCATTGCTGCTCTGATGTCCCCCCCTGACACCCACTTCTCACTTCTCACTTCTCAGTTCTCACTTCTCACTTCCTCAGTAGTTGAGCCCGCTGTTGCGCAGATGCACGTACGGCTCCAGGTCCCCGTGGCTGGTCCCGCCGACCACCTCCCCGACGTAGATGCGGTGGTCGCCCGAGTCGGCAAAGGTCATCACCCGGCAGGCCAGGTAGCCGGCGCAGGCCTCGATGATGATCCCCTCGGGCACTTCGCGGATGGGCAGGCCCTCGAAGGCCGGTTCATCGGGCCGAAAGCCTTTGCCGAAATGCCTGAACATGGGGCCGCGTTCTTCGGGCACCAGGTTGAGCACGAACCGGCCGGAACCTTCAATCAACTCCTGAATCGGCCGGCCGTGCTTGACGGCCACGGTGACGGCCGGGGGCTGGAAACCGGCCTGCTGTACCCACGAGGCCAGCATGCCCGTGGAGCGGCCCTCGTGGCTGGCGGTGACGACGAAACACCCGCTGGGAATCCGCCCCAGCGGCCGGCTGATCTGTTGTTCGAGCTCTTGGTTCATAGCCCTGGATTTTAGCGGCCTGCCGGGGGCCGGCGTTTATTTGCAGCTTCGAAATGATTGCCTGATGAAGCAGTCAGCGCGGGCTTCGCCCGCAGCACAAGGGTTCGGGGTTCAGGGTTCAGGAAATCTTGCCGAGAGAACCAGAAATCACGCGACATCATTGAAAAAGGAAAGAGTATCAGTGATGAGAATTCTTTCGCGCAAGCAGTCCGGCGCCAGCCTCGCTCTGCTCGCGAATAACGGTCACGAGGCCTCGCAAGGCGTCGAGCACGCCAGGAGCCCGCTTCAGTCGGGCTTGCGGTTGATGCCGACGGCACCTTCATCGGTTGTCCAAATCGTGAACCCACCTCTGGAACAGGTGGGCCACCCGTCGAGCCGGGGGGTTGGCTTCAGGCGGCCGGTGGTTGCCGCCACCTTCAGGTGGACGCGCGCCACGAAGGGGCGGCGCAAGACGCTTCACCAGCATCTCACCCCGCACGGCTCAAGCGCCGTGGCACACACATTATGTTCCCGGGTTGTCTGACCAACAGGCACGGTCATTGGGTTGGGTCAATGAATTGGGACATTGGGTTTGCTGCCCGAATGCAGCCCGGACCAGTCGAGGCAGGATCTCGCCAGCGGGTCCGCGAAGCCACACGTCGGCCCGGCCTTCTTCGGGACCGATGCCGATAACGGACGCGCCCGACATTTGCGCTTCGTGCGGCAGCATGGCCGCAGGCATAACCACGCATGACGTGCCCACGATGAGGAAGCAGTCGCATTCGCGGGCCGCCTCCCACGAATCGCTCCAGGCCGGCTCGGCCATGGCATCGCCGAAGAGCACGATGCTGGGCCGGTGAAACACCTTCCGGCCGGGGCCATAGAGCGATCGAATGGCCCACAGAAGCCGCGGCAGCGTAAGCGGGCCGCGGGCGGCGCGCTGGAGCGAGCGCACGATGTCCTGCATCTGGGGCCGGGACAACAGCCGGACAAACTCTCCGTCCTTGCCGACGATCTCAAACAGCGAGCCGTGGACCTCGTGCACGGTGGTGCTGCCGGCGTCCTGGTGCAGGCGGTCCACGTTCTGGGTGATGACGGTCACGCGGGTGTGCTTTTCCAGGTCGGCGATGGCCCGATGCGCCGGGTTGGGCGCAGCCGCCGCCACCGGTGCGAGCACCTCCAGGAGGAACTCGGCCAACAGCTTGGGTTTGCCGGCGGCGATCTTGAGCAATCCGTTCCAGTTGGCGAACTGATCCGGCGGGAAGCGCTGCCAGAAGCCGCCGCTGTCACGGAAAGTGGCGATCCCGCTCTCGACCGACACGCCGGCGCCGGTAAACACGACCACATGCCGGGCGGAACGAAGCCATTCGGCGGCGCGGAGTATGGAGGCATTATCAAGGTGCATGATGATCTCCATTCCAGCGCAGATACAGGTAATAGCGTCCCTCACGGTGCTCCACCCGGCAGGCTCCGCCGAATGCTTTTTCGAGCAGCTCCGAGGAAAGCACCTCCTCCTTCCGGCCGGCCGCGAGCATCCGCCCCCGGCGAAGCACCAGCACATCCTCGATCCAGGGGCCGATCTCTTCGATGTGGTGTGTTACCATGACCATGGTGGGAGCATCCGCCTCGCGTGCGAGCCGTTCCAGGTGGGCCAGGAACAGTTCGCGGGCGGCCGGATCGAGCCCGGCGCAGGGCTCGTCGAGGATGAGCAGCAAAGGGCGGTTGATCAGGGCCCGGGCGATCAGCACGCGCTGCTGTTCGCCCTGCGACAACAGCCGGTAGGCGCGTTCGGCCAGCGGCGCCGCGTCCACCCGCTCCAGCGCCGCCCGGGCCGCATCCCACTCGTGGGGCTCGAAATCGCGGTAGAGGCCAATAGAGGCATCCAGCCCCGACACGGCCACCTCGATGGCCGTGCTGTGCATGGGAAACTGATGCAGCACCGCCGAGCTGACCCAGCCTACCGCCTTGCGCAGCTCACGCAGGTTGCAATCCCCAAACCGCTGTCCCAACACCGACACCTCGCCGGCGCTGGGCCACTCGTAGCCGGTGATAATCTTCAACAAGGTCGTCTTGCCCGAGCCGTTGGCTCCCAGCAGGGCCCAGTGCCGGCCCGGCTCAATCCGCCAGCAGATTCCCGAAAGGATCGGCCGGCCTTCGCGTAGGTAAGTAATGTCTCGAAGCTCAACGATCGCCATGGTTGCACATCCAGGAAGCAGAAAGTTGCAGAGTATACCCCCGAGGACGGCCGGCTTGTATGCTCTGGGCATATGATCCAGGGCACATGAATCAGGAGCACAACAATGCCTAAACTGACAGTGGAAGGCGTGGGCACCTTCGACGTCCCCGAGGGCAAGCGTCTGGTCCTGGCTCTGGAGGACGAGGCGGGCGTCGACCAGTTGCATGCCTGCGGCGGACACGCCAAATGCACCACCTGCCGGGTCGAATTCATCACCGGGGAGCCTGAACGGATGACGGAGGCCGAGAAGGCGGTGCTGACCGCACGGGGGCTGATCCAGCAGCCGGGCCTGCGACTCAGTTGCCAGATCGTCTGTGACCATGATATGGCCGTGCGGGCCATCTCGCGCCTGGCCGGCAGCGGCCGGCCGGACACCGGCAAGCGGCCGGAGGAAGAAATCACCCCGCCGCCAGTGTGGACGAAGCGAGACTAAATCGGACCGGCAGCGCCGGCGCGCCGGCAGCGCCAGATGGGACGGAATGGCCCAAGGGGCCTGCTTCGTCTCATCCGTCCGATCCGCCCGATCGGTCGGATCCGCCGGATCCGTCTGATGATTCGAATTGGTCCCCCCCCTACCGCGCCGGGGCACTGGCCGGTTGCGTGGCCACCGGAGTAATGAAGATCGGGAACCGCGGACCGAGCACTATGGCTTCCGAGGTGGTAATCAGGTCGCCGTTTCGCGCGTAACAGATCGCCTCGCCCTGCGGTTCTCCGAGCAGGCTGATGGCTTGCGGCTTTTCCTGGAAGATGGTCTCGAACGGCCGCCCCGGCGGCAAGGTGAACTCGTAGGCCGCCAGGTAAGTCCGCAGCACGATCCGCCGCCCGTCGGGCGCCACCGCTCCGCCGGTCACCATGCCAGGGACCACTTTCGAGAGGTCGGTCACGAATTCCAGGACATGCACGGATCGGCTGTTCCACCGGATCGAATCCCCCGGGAGCCGGTAGACGCGGGCCATTACCTGGTTGCGGACGTCGCGTTTGGTCACGATGTAAAGATCGCCGGATTCCGGGTGCACCAGCAGGCATTCGGCATCATAACGGCCGCTGGGGTTGCCCGCCGGCTGGCCTGGCCGGGCCGGATCGGGGTAGTTGAAATGGATGAATTCAACGCGCACCTCCTGCCGGATCGGCCCCTGTGTCCAGTCCACCCGGGGCTCGGCAAAGCGAAGAATGCGGGTGTCCGCGCGCCGACACGGGGGATTATTGCCGCCATCGAACACATACAGGGTATGACCCGGCCCGGGGGCCATGTCCTCCCAATCGCTGCACCTGGCCCCGCGCAACTCCACGTAGCCCAGGTCGGCGGCCACCCGGCGCTGCCGGTCGGCCGCGGAAAGGCGGAGGGCATAGACGCGCGGCCGCTGATCCGAATCGTTGCACGTCCAGAACACATCCGGATCGAAATGGCTGGGCGCGATTCCGCTGGATTCCCTGATCTGGTCGCTTTTTGAACGAGCCAGGAACGCGTGCGGCCCATAGGCGCGCTGCGGACCGGTTTCCACGGCAGCGTCGCCGGCCAAAGCGAGACGGGAACAGACCATTACGAATGCCGAAACGCCGAGCACGGAAACCTGAAGCCTGAAAACCAACGGGCGAAGCCCGCGGCGTGTCCTCGCGAGTTGATTCCTCCAGGTTGCCGCGGCTGTAAGCACGATCACCCTCCGCATTCCTTCCCCGGGAACCGATCCTTTCCGCTCAGACACGATTCGAAGATGAAATAATCGTTGATGTCCACGTCGTCGTCGGCATCCAGGCGGGCATGGTCGCAGGCCCGGGAGGCTTGCAGCATCGGCATCGCCATCATGCAAACCATGAACCGTTGCATATCCGCTTCGTCCACGTCGCCATCACGATCATAATCGGGTCGCACCGGCCGGATGACCAGCTCCATGGGGATCTTCAAAGGGCTGTTGTAGGCATCCATCGAGAGGATAGAGAGCTGCGCCCGGTGAACGCCGGGCCTCAGATGACCGGCGGAATAGCTCACGTTGATGACCTGCAACTGCTCGCCCGCGAGGCGGCCACTGGCGGGCGAAACCGTCAGCCAGTCCGCATCGCTGACGATCACGAACGAAACCGGCTGGCCGCCGGAGGTGCTGAGAGCAAAGGTGTCCATCTCCGGCTGGAGGCCGACACGGCTCGACCGCTCGATCTTCTCCGTGCTGGCCACCAGCGGAATCGTGACCATCTGGTCGATCCCCAGGCGAAGCACCTGGGCCGAATAAGGCGGCACCGTGAGCATGAGCGGGTTGCTGGCCGGCAGCGAGGCGGTTTCGATACGTGCGTCAGCCAGGTCAATGTCCTGCCCGACCAGCGTGCGCACGTCCGCCTCCGGCCGGACGGTGCAGCCGCGCAGGTTGATCCGCGTGCGCACCGGCCGGTCGCTGGAGCGGTTCATCAGGATGGTGTAGACCTCGTTGCCGTGCCGGGTGGTCGTGGCGGAGAGGACCGGCACGGCATCAACGCTCGGCGTGGCCCCGTTGAAATCCGTCGCCCCATTCTTGGGGCCGACATGGCCGAAGGAGGCGGTCTGCACGTCGGTTCGCACCAACTGGGTGCCGATCCGCCCGGCCAGCAGCTTGAAAGCGGCGGCGTTGGGGCGTTCGCTGCCGTCACCTTTGAGCGTTCCGCAGGGATAATTGCCGAACAGGTGGTGATAATGCGTGCGCGGCGTGGGCCACTCCAGCAGCACGCGCAGGGCATCCACGTTGTGAAGCTGCTGCTCGAATCGATCCGCCGCCAGCGGCATGGCGCCGGCCGTCGTCTTCCACTCGATCGGCTGAACCTCGTCAACCCAGGCCCGCAGGTTCTTCCCCTTCAGGCGGATCACCAGGTCGCATGTGGTCGTGTCCGGCTTGGGCGCGCCGGTCAGCACGATCCGCTGCCAGGTGCCGGCCTGCGTTGCGGTGGTCAGGCCGATGATCTGTCCCTTGCTGGGGCCGTCGTTGGCCTGGCGCAGGATGGCATGCAGAGCGGTGGGCGAATCGGTCTTGACCCACAAGCCCGCGCCGATCATGGCCAGGGGCAGCCGGCCCTTGAGGGAGATCTCCTGCCGCACTTCCGCGGCCCGGCCCTCGGGGCCGGTGACCAGTTCCAGGCCGGCAGATCCGCGTCGCGCCGCCTCCGGCAGGACCGTTGCCGAACCGGTGCCCTCGGGTTTGATCTCAACCGTCCAGCCCTTCGTGCCCTCCTCAAAACCGGCGTTGGGCAAGGGCCGGTTGTCATTCGGCCGCTTGCCCCAACACTTCATGTTCCACTCGGTCCACTCCAGCGGGACATGGTATTTCAGTTCCGGGTCCACGTATCCCCCCAGGCGCGGGTTGGGTATCCCATGGCGAAGCGACAGGATGTTGGTCAGGTTGTGAACCGTCCAGATGAGCGTGTCGCCCGTGTTACCGCCGTAGGTGTAGAAATGTTCCTGTACGGCATCGATGAGCCCGGCCTCGGCCAGACGGTTGACCTCCGCCGTCCAGGCCAGGTTGACGGCCCGATCGGGCGCCTGGGTCGGGTCCTGATTATTGCCCATAGAGGGATAACCCACCATTACGAAGTAAGGCAGGACATCGGTGGCCTTGCCCTCCGTTTGCTGGGCATCAATCAGGGCCTGGAACATGGCCCGAACGTAGGCCTCGCAGGTGGCCCCGTAGATCTCCGGGGGCCAGTCGGTCCGGGCCTGGCCCCAGTTCTCGTTGCCCAGTTCGAAATGGGTCAGGGGCCGCTTGCCGGCGACCGCACGCTCGATAGTGTACTTGCGCATCAGCTCCACCGCCTCGGCCAGCGTGCCGAAATGGTAGTCGGTGTTGCCGCAGGGGTTGGGGGCAGTGTGCCGGTAGCGGATGCGCTCCTCGAGGGGCGCGCCCGGCGGCGGCATACCTTCCAGGCCTTCCGTTCCGCCCTGCATGTTGAGCGTATAGTACGGCTCCGCCTCGATGGCCTCGCAGAAATCCAGAAACTCGTCCACCGTCATCTGGCCGGGCGCCGGATTCCTCCAGTTGTACCGATCGGCCAGGCACCCGTTGGGGAACCGCACCGTCTTGATACCCATCTCTTTGACTCGCGCGAGCGTGGCGGGATTGACGGCCTGGGCCCGGTCCACCGCGGATTGGGTGAGGTTGGTGCCGACCAATTGCGGGCTCACCTCGTGGATGGTCTCCTGGGGGTAGATGTCGATTTCGGCCGTCACCTGCTCGGGCAACGGCGGCCAGGCCTGTCGGGGCGATTCCTGACCCCAGGCGATGGCCGACCACGCCAGGCCCAAACCACAAGCCCACAGCACAGGAAGGCTTCGCGTGGAGTCGTTCATGTCGTTTCCGTGCCTCCGTGAGGAATCATTCGCCCAACAGCCGCAGACGCAGGCGGTTCAACGCCGCTTTGCAGGTGCGGTCACGGATTTCATCGCGGGTCAGGCAGTCGCCCAGACGATGCTCGGTCACCTGGCAGCCTTCAGCGTCGGCCAGACCGATGTAAACCAGCCCCACCGGCTTCTGCGCGGTACCTCCGCCGGGGCCGGCAATGCCGGTGACGCTCAGGGCGAAGTCCGCGTTGGCCCGCTGCCGGCAGGCCGTGGCCATGACCTCGGCCACCTCCCGGCTGACCGCTCCGTGCCGGGCGATCAGGTCGGCCGGCACGCCCAGCAGGGCCGTCTTGGCCTCGTTCGCGTAAGTGACCACCCCCTGCAGAAAGTAACGGCTGCTGCCGGGAATGTCCGTGAGCCGGCCGGCCAGCAGTCCGCCGGTGCATGACTCGGCGGTCGCAATCGTCTTCTGCTTATCGAACAGCAACGCCGCCACCGCCGCCGCCAACTGGTCGTTATTCTCGCCGAAGACCAGCGTCCCGAGCCGCCGGCGGATCTCCTCGCGGTCGCGATCCAGCAGGGCCTGGGCTTCCGCGCGCGTCCGTCCTTGAACGTGGATGCGGACGCCGATCACCGTCTGCTGGGCGGTCGTGCCCACCGTGGGGTTCCGACCACGGGCCATGAGATCCCGAATTTTCTCAGCGATATCCGACTCGCCGGCCCCGAAGCAATACAGCGTGCTGGCCAGGATCACCCCCTCGCCGGCCAGCGGAGCCAGCACCGGCAGCACGTCGCGGTCGTACATCACGCGCATCTCGCGGGGTACGCCGGGCATGATGAAGATGAGCGTATCTTTCCACCTGGCCCGGATGCCGGGGGCCGTCCCGCAGGTGTTGGTGATCGGCTCGCTGCCGGTGGGGAACATGGCCTGCACGATGTTGGCCTCCGGCATGTCCCGCCCGCGCGAGGCGAAGAACGCGCGGATCTGCTCGACGTATTCTTCGCGGCGTTCGAGCCCCACGCCCATCAGGGCGGCCAGGGCGTCGCGCGTGAGGTCGTCGGCCGTCGGCCCCAGCCCGCCGGTCACCAGCACCACGTCCACCTGCGCGCAGGCCCGCTCCAGCTCCTGGCGGATAGGCTCCAGCTCGTCGGGGACGGTCACATGCCATTGGACACGGATACCCAGCTCAGCCAGCCGTTGCGAGAGCCACGCGGAGTTGGTGTCCACGGTCTGGCCAAGGGTCAGTTCAGTTCCGATGCTAAGAATTGCGGCATTCATAGAGAGAGTATAAATCCTTCTTCGGACCGGCCACGATCATCTTGAAGTGTCCTTCACCAGCCGCTCCACCGCCGCGGTGAGTCGCTCCTCGATGTCTCCGGCCCAGCGCTCCGCCGGCAGGCCGTACACGGTGAAGGACCCGCTCTCATACCCTCCCTCTTCCCAGACCCGTTTAGAGGGGATATAAGCGAACACGTCATTGCTGTAGCCGGCCACCCAGGTGGTCGGCCCGAAGCGCCGCTTGAAATTCAACGCGTAATCCACCACCACCTCCCCGCCCATCGCGATAAGGAGCTGATCGCCCAGCCGCCACACCGTCACCGGGCAAGGATACGATTTCGGGAACTCCTGGCCCTGTTCAAGCTGCCGCAGCATCCGCTGGCCCCACCGGCGGAGAAGCATTTGCTGGGACTCGGCCGCTTCCTTCAGGCGGGCCTCGGTCGGAGTGGACTCATAGGCCAAGGGCACGAACTCGAAGGCCGTCCGTACCCGCGGAGCTACCGGCCGCATGGGCTTCTCCAGCGCCGCCGCCACCCCTTCGGCCAGCATCCGACCGTATCGCTCCGCCAGCTCCACCTTCCGCCGGGGAAGCGGGTTCTGATCGGCCCCGCAGGCCTCCCAGAACATCGCCTGGGTCTGGGGCCAGCGCTTCTCCAACTCGGCCTGGGCAAACCCCGCGTAATCTCCGCACCACTGGTAGAAATTCAGCGTCGTGTTATGGCAGGAATAGCCGAAGACCACGGCCAGCAGCTTGCCTGGGCGAGTCGCTTCGGCCGAGTCCGCCGGCCCCTCCACCTCCCGCACGGCCAGCACCGGCACGGAGTGATCCACCGGACCCTCCAGCGGCGTGCCCGCCTCCTGAAGCTGGGGTACCTCGGCCTCTTTATTGTTCCGGCGGTTCACCGCGAACGTGCACTTGCCCTCGACCGCCCACAGGGTGACCGGCCTGAGGCGCGCGAGCGCCTCGCCGATGGCCGTCACCGTCTTGCGCTCCAGCTCCCGCGAGTAGGCTTCAATGTCGGCGATCCGCTCCTCGCTGAGCGCGTAGCAGTCAAACAGCGATTCGCGCAACACCGGCCCGCAATGCGTATGCGATGCCGTCAACAGGAACTGATCACGCCCCAACTCGTGACGACTCTTGAGCTGGGCCGCGATGTTCTCGTAAATCGTCTTGGGAAAGCCCAGCAGATCCGCGGTGACCAGCACCGCCCGCCGGCCCTGCGGGTCCTGCAGGGCCAGCACTTTCACCCACAGATCCTGAAGCTTGCCCTCAGCCGGCTGGTTGCGGCTCGCGTAGCCGGCCATCCACAGCGGCTTCTCCGGCGTGATCACCACCCGCGACAGCCCGGCCTTCCATCCGGAGTGGCCGGAAGCCTGGTCGACCTTCGCGTCGGCCGCCAGGCCCCACGAACCCACCACCATCACCGTCGCCGCTATCAGGACACATGCTCGCCGCAAATTCATAAAACGCTCCTCTGCATGGCCAGGCGCCTCCCACATGAAGGCGTCTGTCTTTCCGCGATCTTGCCGAGAACGTTCAGTCTACCAGAACCCCACCACGGCGTCCCGGTCTTTTGTCAGCAACGCCCCTGCCGGATGGCGAGCCGCCCCCCTGGCCTCGCTCGCTTCGCCCTTCCCTTGTCGCCTTCCGCCCGGTATCATCCCCGGCTCAAGCATGGATGCGGGATTCCCTTTAGCCACTCGGCCTCGCCGGCCGATGCATGTTCGACTCCCGAATCGATCCATGGAAAGCTCTTCAGTAAGCAGGGCGGGAGGCCCCGTAAGCTACCATGACCCACCATTTGTGCGGATTGCAGGTCGGCCGCTGGCCACTGGTTGCGGTGAGGTTCTCCATCGGCGCGGCCCTGATGCTGTCGCTGGCCTGCCGAGCCCCCCGCCAGCTGGCCACCCCGGTTCCCGAACCGGTGCAACAGGGCAGCAGCGTCGCCCCCTGCCCGGTCGAGGAGCCCCAGGTCACTGCCACCCGCCCCAGCCC
>JAAXZI010000031.1 GCA_012719955.1 Phycisphaerae bacterium
CGAGTTCCAGCAGGGCGGCATGAACTATTCCATTCGATCCGTCCAGGAATTCCGCCGTACCCTGGCCCCTGATATCCGCCTGTACTGGATCATCGGCGCCGATACCCTCCCCATGCTGCGCCACTGGCATCGCCTTCGCGAGATGCTCGAACTTTGCCGCATCATCACCGCCGCCCGACCGGGCTTTGAGCACCCGGACCTCTCCGGCCTGCTCGAAACCCTCTCCCCCGAACAGGTGAACCGCATCCGCGACGGCATCCTCCCCACCCCGCACATTGACATCTCCGCCACCGAGATTCGCTGGCGCGTCCGCGAAGGAAAATCCATCCGCTACCTGGTCCCCGAACCCGTCCGGGAGTACATCCTCGACCACGACCTCTACCGCAAAACCGACGGCACGTAGGCTCGTGGCCGTGGACCGGCCGTTCCCGGGAAAGGCCCACCCAGGCCGGCGTCTTCCGGCCGGCTGGTCGCCCGGCGCATAAAAAAAGGGACGCCCTCAGGCGCCCCTGGTAACTGCAGGTCGTGGTGACAGTCTGCGCGTTTACGCCCGCGGATGAGCCGCGTCGTAAGCCTGCTTCATGCGGTTGACGGTCACGTGCGTATAGATCTGCGTTGTGGAGAGAGACTGATGCCCCAGCAGCTCCTGTACGCTCCGCAGATCAGCCCCGCGCGAGAGCATGTGCGTAGCGAAACTGTGCCGCAAGGTGTGCGGGCTGATGGTCGGGTCCAGCCCCGCCAGGGCCAGGTACTTGTCGAGCTTGCGCCGCACGCTGCGCGTGCTGAGACGCTGTCCGTGCTTGTTCACGAACACCGCCTCCTGGTTGAACGAGGCCGCCCGCGGATCCTGCCGGCGCAGTTCCATGTACCGCTTAATCCAGGCCAGGGCCGTCGGCGAAATGGGCGTGATCCGCTGTTTCTTGCCCTTGCCGCGAACGTGCAGGGCCTCGCCCACAAAATCCACGTCCGCCACGTTCAGGTCCACCAGTTCGCTCACGCGGATACCGGTCGAATACATCGTCTCCAGCATGGCCCGGTCGCGGCAGCCCAGCACCGTGTTCGTGTCCGGCGTCTCCAGCAGCTTGCGAATATCCTCTTCTTCGAGGAACTTGGGCAGCCGCTTGTCCTGCTTGGGCGTGCGGATCGTCGCCAGCGGGTTCACCTGCACGTGCGAGCGCCGCAGGCAGAACTTGTAGAAGCTCCGCAGCGTAGCCAGCTTCCGCGCCGTGGTACTCTTCGAGTAGGACCGCTCGTTGAGGAAGGCCAGGAACCGCTGGATGTCCTCCGTCTCGACGCTCGTCAACGACACCTCACTGACGAACGTGGTTCGCGGCGGAGTGGCCACGGCCAAAGCCGCGCCAGGACCGTCCCCCGTCCCCGGCTGGTAGCCGTTGTCCGCCGGCTTGGAATGTGAACCGCCGCCACCATGTTCGCTGAGAAACTCGCAGAACTGGTGCAGATCGGCGGCATAGCACTTGGCCGTGTGAGGCGAGAAGTGCCGTTCGAACCGCAGATAGTTAAGAAACTCGTCAATCAGATGCTTCTCGTTCATGGCGCTTTGCTTCGGCGGCGAAACCTGCATTCAATCCAACCTGGCTCGATGCGGTTCTTCCCTCTCACATTGCTGCGTCCGGCCTTTGCAGGCCATGGATCCCGCCGGCCAACGGCCGACGTATACGCCACTTTCCACTAACCAGGGACTTTCTCGAGATCCATCTCGAGGCGGCGGCCCATCTGGTAACTCAACACTGCCGCGTCAAACCAGTCGAAGTCCGACTCACTGTCGGCCGCCAGGCTGGCAAATGCGGCGATGATGTCCGCCTCGCGCCCCGACTGGTAGCGGAACACGTAGCGGTGTTTGCCTTTGACCAGCGAAAGCTGCCGGATCAATTCCATGACCTCGACTCCTGCTCCTGCCTCATCTGTCCAACGCCAAACCAGTCCACTGGTTGCGTCAAAAGGTCCCGGGCAACCGTGTGGCAACAAAAGCGGAGAAACCACTCCTGGCTGACCAGGTACTTGCGCCAGCCGTATGGGCTTTCTCCCTCTTTTCGCTTATCGGCATAATCCCGGACCGCATTCTGCACTCTTTCGTGAGTTGCATTAAAAACCCGCTGGCATTCGGCCGCGGGGCGAACAGGCCATCGCTCGGGCGCCACACCGGGCCGGCTCCCCGCCTCGCTGCCCGACTCGGACCCGGCTCCGCCATTCGACGTCATCCCACCTTCCGCACCCTGCCGGTCGGGACCGGCAGGCGCCACCGGCCGGGTATACAACTGGGCGGTAAGCCCCACCACCGGCGTGTACGGATCGTATTCGCTGACCGCAAACACCAGGATCGCGTCGGCGCCGACCCGCTCGCAGACGGCCAGGGCATGCTGGGGAGACTGAATCCGTCCAACCCCCTGCTCAGCCAGAATCGCCATCACCCGGTTGACCCCGATGACCCCTACCCCCGGAAGGGTGGACAATTCACTGGCCATCAGGTCTCCTACCTTTGCCGGATCAAAATCCGGACAGCCGCTGTGATTCAACGCGGGGGCTACCGCGATTACGCTTCCGGCCGGAAACGCCACGATTTCAATGGGGTCGTGACGCCCTTTCGTCTGCGAACAGCCCAAGGCCCAAAAACAGACCGACAGGCAAAGCAGCCCGGTCCATCCCGGGCCCGAAGCACCCATAATCTCGTCTGATTGGGAAACCACCTTGAACCCGATCTGGACCCGCTACCACACTCGGACCTCCTCTGTCCGATAATGCTGCGTATGTATCGACTTTCGGGGGGGTGTGGCTTCAGGTGTTTCCCACAAGTACGGGCGGATAACGCATTTCCGGCCCAAGATTCTCGCCCGGCCTGGAGCGGCCGTCTTGGGGGGCGGGCATCTTGCCCGCCTGCATCCCCCGGAGGGCGGGCATCTTGCCCGCCTGCATTCCTCGGAGGGCGCATCTTGCCCGCCTGGCCCGGCGAGAGATTGGTGTACTGGAAACGGTACCAGCACTGCCAGAAAGAGGGTGCCCAAAATCCACCAAGCCACAGAACGAGACCTGACGACTTTCCGTCTGCCCCTTGAAAGTGAAATGCTTTCGGCCAATCACCCGGTGGCCCATCTCGCCGAGGCCCTGGTCGCCCGCCGGTTGATGACCATGCCGGACTGGCGGCCGGCATCCCTCACCAGAGGAGGCCAGCCAATATGGACAAAGGCAATACGCAAGACCGCGCCCCCTGGGGAGCCGGGCCTCTCAATGCCCCCCGCCGGACAACTGAAGCCCGACGATCCCCGCAATGATCAGCAACAGCGAGGCCGCCTTTGCCGCGGTGATCGGCTCCTTGAAATACAGGATGCCGGCCAGCGCAATGAGAGCGGCCCCCGATCCCGCCCAGATCGCATAGGCGATGCTCAGTTCCATCCGCTTGGCCGCCAGGGCAAGAAACACCACGCTGAGCAGGTACAACACAATCGTGACCGCCGCCGGCCCAACCCGGGTGAAGCCATCCGACAGTTTCATGGCTACTGCCCAGCCCGTTTCAAACATAATCGCAATAATCAGCCACACATAAACCATCAGCCATTCCTATCCCGCGGCCATCCTCCGGCCGCTTTCTCGTCCGCCGCTCTCAATACGCCGCCCCCCTGAGCTCAGGCGTATTGAAGTTCGTGAAGAGCTTTTAAACACTTGCAAACAGTAGAGTTGCCGCATAAAAGTCAAATAGCCTAAGCAAGACGCTCCCGTTTACCAGTGCCGCTTCCAGTCGGTGATTTCCGCGATTCCATCGCGGTGGGGCGAGTCCCCGGGCAAAGGTCGGGGAACCAACCGTTCTCCCCGTAAGGCCCGCGGAACTGAGGAGCTGGAAACGGCACGAGCTGAGTCAATCCCGTAGGGGGGTCACCTCCCGTTGTAAGGAAGGTTGGGATGGATCGGTACACCGTACCTTTTGTGAGTCTGGCCGCGCTGATCTCATTAACCCTGTCTGCCCTGGCCGGCTGCGGATGGCACGCGATAACGGCCAACGATGTTATCACCCTCGATGGCCAGCAGGCCACGTTGACCGCTTATGTCCGGCGTGCCTACGGCCCATCGCTCCATCTCGACATCCCGGGCGCCAGGGTGCAATTCAGGGTGGATGGGAAGGTCGTGGCCACCGCCGTCACCGACAAGGACGGCCGGGCCGTCGCTCATGCCCCCATCAGCCCCGACTCCCAGACCGTCGAGGCTTACACGCGGCTCAAAAAAGACCATCTCCGGGCCAGCGCCCCGATCTACCGATGGTCCCTGGACAAAACCGTTATCGCCGTGGATCTGGACGAGACCATCTCCGCCACCAGGTACAGTGATCTGTTCATCGCTCCGCTGGATGGCTCCCCACCGATCCAGGGCGCACGCGAGGCGCTCTGGGCCCTGTCGAAGGACTACCAGATCCTGTACTTCAGCGCCCGCCCCGAGTTCCTGCAGGACAAGACGCGCCAGTGGCTGCGGGACAATGGCTTCCCGCCGGCCCCCTACCTGGGAGCGGACCGCTTCGCGGCGTGCCTGGATCAGACCGGCCACAAGCGCCGCATGCTGGTGGACATGAAACAGCGCTGGCCCAACCTGCTGATCGGCATCGGCGATAAGCGGGTCGATGACAAAGCCTACGGGGCCGCCGACATGCTCACCTTCATCGTGAACCCGCGACCGATCGGAAGCTACAGCCAACGTTGTGTAATGGTAAAAGACTGGCCCAGTCTCCAGGCGTTCTTCAAAGCCCATCGCGAACGGCTGACCAGGCCCGCCGAATTGGCCGGCATCATCCGTCAGAACGGGGACCAACTCCGTCCGTTCTTCGCAGCCGCTCCCACCCAACGCGCCGAAGAACTGCCGACCACACCCCAGCCCGTGCCGATGCCCACCCATACCGCCACCATGGTGCAGAGAACCGGCGATTCCGATTCACAGTTCTGAGCCAGCCGGCAGCGCCTGAGCTTCAAGGGGGCGGGCATCCTGCCCACCTCGAGAAGTTTTCGGAGGGTGGGCATCCCGCCAGCCTTTGGAAGATCCAGGAGGGCGGGCATCTTGCCCGCCTTTGACACATTCAGGGTCCAGTGTGGCACCGGCGTCTCGCCGGTGTTCGGCAAAGCGGGCGTGGTACCCGCCCGGTTACGCAGGTCATCGGGGAGCCGCGTGTGAACATACCACCCGGCCTCGATCATGCTCGCCGCTGGCCGCCTCATGGCCGTCGAGTTTGTCGGAAATGGTCACCATGATCGCGATCCTGGTGGCCGGCAGTATATCTGCCTGATGCAGGACGGTAAAGAAGCCCGTTCCTTCCAGTGCGACCCGCCGGTTATCATGGCGGGCATGGAGACCGAACGGAAGATGGCTCAGGAAGCCTGCGAAGCCTGGAAGCCGCCGGCCGCGCGCTGGCCGGCTTTGCTGGGCGCGTTCGGGTTCTACTGCGCGATGACGGCCGCCTATGCGCTGGCCGGCGGCGCCCGTCTGGGCAGCGAGTTCATCGGCGACGGCGGCGACAACTGGCAATTCCTGTGGAACGCCTGGTGGCTCAAACGCTGCATGCTGGAGGGAATCAACCCGTACTACTGTACGCATCAATTCGCGCCTGCCGGCGCGCCGCTGACCATGCACAACCTGGTCATCGTGCCGACGCTGGTCATGATGGGCCTGGAGGCCATCTTGGGGATGCCGCTGGCCTACAACCTCGTGGTCCTGGCTTTCTTTCCAGTGGCGGGGGTGTGCGCGTT
Organism: Phycisphaerae bacterium; assembly: GCA_012719955.1. Taxonomy (GTDB): domain Bacteria; phylum Planctomycetota; class Phycisphaerae; order UBA1845; family PWPN01; genus JAAXZI01. Next base: position 5,739 of record JAAXZI010000031.1, read on the forward strand.
TGCCCTGGCGCGGTACGTGACCGGCGAGCAGATCGGGGCGCTGGTCGGCGGGGCGCTGTTTATGCTCTGCCCCTACCTGACCAGCAAGACGCTTGGCCACCTGAACCTGCTCAGCGCGGCGTTTCTGCCTCTGTACGTGCTCTGCCTGCTGAAAGCGCTGGACGCGCCGAGCCGGGCGGGACGCATCCGGCTGACGCTCGTCTTTCTGTTGATCGTCTTTTCGAACGAGCACACGCTGGTGTTCGCGGCAACCGTCACGGCGGCCTTGTGGCTGTTCCGCTGCTGGAAGGACGGCCAGTGGAGAGCCGAAACGCGCAGCTTCTGGCAGGCGCTCAAGCCGGCCCTGTTTTTCAGCCTCGCCTGGGGGGCGTTTCTGGGCTATTACGCGATCCGGCACGGCGCCATTCCCTATCGGGCCAAAGCGTTGGTCTACTGCCCGGAGCCGTTGAATTTCATTCTGCCGCTCATGCCGACCTCGATCTGGTATGAGCGCGTGGCCTTGCCGGGGGATTGGGGCCGGCGTCTGAGCCTGGTGGAGTTGGCCGTTTACCTGGGCTGGCTGGTGCTGCCGTTGGCCGTCGCCGGGTACTGCTGCCTGCGGTCCTGCCGGATGATGAAGTTCATGGGCCTGCTGTTTGTCGGGGCCCTGGCCGTGGCCCTGGGGCCCAAGCTGCAATGGCACCGCGAGGTGGTGCATGTCCTGGGCATGCCGGTTTACCTGCCCATGGGGCTGTTCCGTTATGTTCCCGTGCTGGGGTCGGTGGGACAATCGGGGCGCTACCTGATTATCGGCTACATGGCCATGTCGGTGGCGGTGGCCGGCCTGGTGTGCGGCGTGCGCGGCCGGTGGGGCAAAGCCGCGGCTGCCATCGCCGCTGTTCTGGCCCTGGCCATGATCGGCGCGGATTACGGCTACCGGCTGGTGCTGGTTCCGGTGCCGCACTGCCCGATCCCGCCGGGGCAGGGGTGCGTCATGGAGGTGCGCGAGAATCGCCCGCTGGGCCTGTATCTGCAAACGATCCACGAGCGTCCGCTGGTGGGCGGCTACCTGGCGCGGTGGCCGGTCGGCGTGCTCGAGCGCTATGACGCCGTGCCGGGTGTAGGGTGGTTCTTCACCCCTCCGAAGCGGCGCGGCCCGGCCCCCTCTTCCGCTGAGCTGCGGGAGGGGCTGCGCGCGTTGAACGTCGAGTACGTCTGCGCCGACCGCGCGGGGCCGGAACGGCAAGTCCTGCACAACGCCGGACTGGAACTCTTCCACGAGGACGCTCTGGGGGTGACGTTCCGGGTGAGGTGATGGAGAGACGCACAACCCGATGAGCAATGTCCAAATTCCAATGGCCAATCAAGACGGGTGGGCCTGTTGAAGTTGCACAACCCCCTGCATGCTCACCCCCGATCACGAAACCAACTGGTATTCGCAGAGCCGGAGGGCGCCGCGCGTGGACATTCCACCGGGTAGCGCACTTACGACGACCTTCCTGCCTTCCTCACGGCTGATCAATCCGCTTTGTCCTCTTCTGTCCCCATTTCGATTGTCTGGATTGTCAGGAAATAGTCGAATTCTCCGCGGGAGTTCTTTCGCCAATCCGGGGTGGTGCCAACCAGAGGCTCGCTATACACCCGGTCGCCGACATCAACATCCACAGCCACGACCACGGAGCCGGGCAACAGATAGTAGACAGTTGCATTGCCGGTTCCACCCCATACGAAGCGGCCGGTATCTACGATGTGTTCCCCCAGTTGGTCGGAGATCAATTTGAGGGGCTGGCCGGAGAACCGGTACTTTGATAACCGTTCCGTCCACACGGCGACACCGGGGGGAAGCTGTGCGGGCCATGAAGTCGGGCTCGGCTGCTCAGGCGTGCCCCCGCGATCCGCTGAGGGCTTTACACCTTCCACGGTATCACCAGCTTTCGTGAGATCAGGATCCAGGCTGGTTCTTGCGCTCACATGCAGACAGACACATGGTGAGCACTCCTGCAAGAAGGATAACAGCCCCAAGGCAGCGCAGTCTCATGCTATTCGAACTCCTTTGCCTTCAGCAGGTACCAGGTGCCATGCCCACCCGCCCGTACTCGGGCGGGTGGGCATGTCGAAGTCACACAGCCTCGAGCATGCTCACCCCTGCCAGGGGCAGCATTCAGCGGTCAGCGGTCAGCGATCAGCCATCACCAGTCAGCCGCCGGCAGTACGGAAGGTGAAAGGTGATCGCTGAGACACCCCGTTCGCGCCCGGTTCCTTCGTACTTAGCGCCCCACAATCGCCCCCCCACGCTCCATCTCTCCATCTCTCTATCTCTCCATCTGTCCCGCCCCTTGTC
>JAAXZI010000032.1 GCA_012719955.1 Phycisphaerae bacterium
CAGGGTTCAGTAGTTTGGGGTTCAGCGTTTAGGGTTCAGGGGTGAAGGTTCAGTGTGGCACTGGCGTCTCGCTGGTGCGGGAGGCGCGTGGGGTTTGCAGGGAAGGAGTTCCGCTTGATTGGGGTTGGAGAGAGTGGGGTTTGAGAGCGGGGGCTGGCGTTCGCGGGTGAATGGGGAAACGTCGGAGGGCCGGGAAGGGATTGCGCCGGGGATGAGCCCGTCGCGTGTGATGGGGCTGAACGGGTGGACAGGTTTGCATGATTCAGAATCTGGTACACATGCTGCTGCTGATCGCCATGCCGCCGCTGCTGCTGGGGATTATCAACAAGACGAAGGCACTGTTCGCCGGGCGGGTGGGGCCGCCGGTGTTGCAGCCGTACTATGACCTGCTGCGGCTGTTCCGGAAGAGCATGGTAACCAGCCGGACAGCCACATGGGTGTTTGCGGCCGGACCGGTCGCGGGGGTGGTGACGGCGGTGTTGGCGGGCATGTTGCTGCCCTTAAGCGGGCCGCAGGCGCCGTTCCATTTTGCGGGCGACTTCATCCTGTTCGCGTATCTGTTGGGGCTGGGTCGATTTCTGACCGCGGTGTCGGCCTTGGATACCGGTTCCTCGTTCGAGGGCATGGGCGCGGCGCGGGAAGTGACCTTTGCGGCGCTGGCCGAGGTGGTCCTGTTCTTTTCCCTGCTGGTGCTGGCTCGACTGGCAGGACAGTTGAGCTTTTCGGATATGCTGGCCGGCGGATTGTTCAGCACGTGGACGTCGGCCAATGCCGCCCTGGTGCTGGTCCTCGCCAGCCTGTTCATCGTTTTGCTGGCGGAGAATTGCCGGATTCCCTTCGACGACCCGAATACGCACCTCGAATTGACCATGATCCACGAGGTGATGGTGCTCGATCACAACGGGCCCGCGCTGGGGCTGGTGACGTACGGGGCGGCGGTCAAGCTGTTCATCCTGGGGGCGTTGGTCCTGCGCGTGGCGGTGCCGCTGCCCACTGGTTCCATGCTGCTGGACCCCATGTTGTTTGTGGCCGGCATAGTTGTCGTGGCGGTCATCGTGGGGGTGGTGGAGTCGGTTATGGCTCGTCTGCGGCTGGCGCACGTGCCCAATCTGCTGATTGCGGGGGGGCTGCTCTCCGGGTTTGGGCTTCTCCTGGCGTTGCGGGGGTCCTGATGAACGGGTTGGTTGACTCACTGCTGGTCGTCATCCTGCTGCTCAATCTCTTCACCCTGGGCACCAGTCGCATCCGGGCGGTGATCCAGGTGGTGGCCCTCCAGGGGATCCTCCTGGGCGCCATGCCGCTGATGATCCACGATCCGTGCCACCTTCAGACGCTGTTGATGGCCGTGGGCACGGCCGGTCTGAAGGGCTGGGTTATTCCGAACATGCTCTCGCGGGCGATGCGGGATTTGAGCATCCAGCGGGAGGTGGAGCCGCTGATCAGCCTGACCAAATCGCTCCTGCTGGGGGCGATCGGGACGGCGTTGGCCCTGGCCTTTGCCCGTCATTTGCCCCTGGTCGAGGGGCATGCGGCCGGTCTGCTGGTGCCGGCTTCGCTCTCGACGGTGCTGACCGGGCTTCTGATTCTTACCACGCGGATCAAGGCCATCACCCAGGTGCTGGGCTGCCTGATTTTCGAGAACGGCGTGTTCATTTTCGGGCTGATGCTGATCGAGGCCCTGCCGTTCTTCGTGGAGATCGGGGTTCTGCTGGATCTGCTGGTCGGCGTGTTCGTAATGGGGATCATCATCAACCACATCAACCGCGAGTTCTCCTCGGTGAGCACGGAGCGGTTGTCGTCCCTCAAGGAGTAGTGCGTGGCCCTGGCGATCCTGTTATTACCGCTGATCCTGGCCGGTGTGGCCCTGCTGGTGCCCTCCAACCGCGCCCGGCCGTGGCTGCTGCCGGTGGCAGGGGTGGGGCATCTGTCGCTGGTCGGCGCCGCCCTGGGCCGCCTGCCGCTCGGGAGCCCGACCGGCTGGCTGGTGCTCGATCCGCTGGGGGGGCTGGTGCTGGCCCTGATCAGCGTGCTGTTTTTTCTGTGCTCGTTGTACGCGGTCGGTTACCTGCGTCACCGCGAGGACCGTTCCAACCGGGTGTTCTGCGCGTGCCTGCTGGTATTCCTGGCCATGATGAGCCTGGTGACGTGGGCGCATCACTGGGGGCTGATGTGGGTGGCCATGGAGGCAACGACCCTGGCCAGCGCCCCACTGATCTACTTCAACCGGACGGCCCGCTCGCTGGAGGCCACGTGGAAGTACCTGCTGATCTGTTCGGTGGGCATCGCTTTGGCTCTGCTGGGCTCGTTTTTCCTGGCTTACTCCTCGCTGCATGAGGGTCTGCCTTCGTCGCTGCTGATGGAAGACCTGCTGCGAAACGCGCCGAAGCTTTCGACCCCGTGGCTGCGGGCCGCCTTTGTCCTCCTGTTGGTGGGATATGGAACCAAAATGGGTCTGGCCCCGATGCACTCATGGAAGCCGGACGCCTACGGCGAGTCGCCGGGTGTGGCCGGCGCGCTGTTCTCGGGCGGGATGACGAGCTGCGCACTGCTGATGGTCCTGCGGATCTATCACGTCTGTCATGCGGCCGGCGAGGCGGATGTGGCCCGGCAAATGATGGTTTTCATGGGGTTGGTGTCCATGGCGGTGGCGGCGGCATTCCTGATTCGTCAGCGCGATCTCAAGCGGATGCTGGCCTATTCGAGCGGCGAGCACATGGGCATTCTGGTGCTGGGGGTGGGCATCGGCGGGCCGGCCCTGTATGGAGCGCTGCTGCACATGGTCAACAACGGGTTGGCCAAGGGCGTGCTGTTCCTGTCGGCGGGCAACATCCACCGGGCCTACGGCGGCAAGTCCCTCGACGAGGTGAGCGGGGCGCTTCGCCGGCTGCCGCTGTCGGGAGCGCTGTTCCTGGCCGGATTTCTGGCCATCACCGGCTCACCGCCGTTCGGGCCGTTCCTGAGCGAGTTCACTATCGCCTGGGCAGCCCTGGGCGGCGGGCAGTTCCTGGCCGGTGGGCTCTTTCTCGCGCTGCTGTTCGCGGTGTTTGTGGGCATGGGCGCGACTGTGCTGGCGGCAACGCAAGGCCGGCCGTCGGAAGAGGCCCTGGCCACTTCTTACCGCGACGGTTGGCTGACCGGCGGGCCGACGCTGGTGATGATGGCGATGGTGCTGATGTTGGGCGTGCATCTCCCTGTTTTCCTGCGGACCCTGCTGCTGGACGCCGTTCGCTTCCTGGAGGCCCGACCATGATCGCTCCCGGCACACTGACCCCCAGCGGCAACGCCAAGCCGATCCGGCTGGGCGATCTTCCCGCGCTGGATTGGACCCTGTTCCGCTCGTCCATCCTCGACGCCGTGGAGCAGGGCGGCCGGGTCGCGGCCCTGTTTGCGTGTCCTGCCGGCGAAGGATACGAGGCCTACGCGGTGGTGGCCGATGACGTGGAGAACCAGCTTTGGATTGCCCGCACCCGGATGACCGCCGGCAGTTTTATGTCCATGACGCCGGCTTGCCCCCAGGTTCACCTGTTTGAACGCGAGATGTACGAACAGTACGGCCTGTATCCCCTCGGCCATCCGTGGCTTAAGCCGGTGCGGTTTCCTGGTTCGGGTGGCGGAGAAGGGATTCCCGCGGGGGTTAGTGCGGGACCAGCGACGCACACCGGCAACAGGGCGGGGGATTCCTGCGCCAACGGCGGTCGCAGGAATGGTTCGCACGGCCGTGGAATCGGCCTTACCGACTATTACCAGGTCGAAGGGGAGGAGATCCACGAGGTAGCCGTTGGCCCCGTGCACGCCGGCATCATCGAGCCGGGGCATTTCCGCTTTCAGTGCCACGGCGAGACGGTGTTCCACCTTGAGATCTCGCTTGGCTACCAGCATCGCGGCATCGAGCGGATGCTTCCGGGCGGGCCGGACAAGCGGACAGTTCACCTGATGGAGCAGGTAGCCGGCGACACTACCATCGGCCACACGACCGCCTATTGCCAAGCGATCGAGGCCCTGTCGGGCAGCCGCGTTCCCGCCCGGGCCGAGGCCCTGCGGGGGATCGCCCTGGAGCTGGAGCGGCTGGCCAACCACACCGGCGACCTGGGCGCACTGGCTGGCGACGTCGGATACCTGCCCACGGCATCCTATTGTGGGCGCCTCCGTGGCGATTTCCTCAATATGACCGCCCTGATCTGTGGAAGCCGGTTCGGGCGGGGGCTGGTCCGGCCGGCAGGCGTGGCCTTCGACGTGGATGCCACAAGAATCAGCGAACTGCAGAAGCGCCTGGCCGCCACGATCAAGGACGTCGAGAACGCGGTGAACCTGCTGTGGGATTCCGCCTCGGTGATGGCCCGCTTCGAGGAGACCGGGCGGGTTCCGCTGGAAACGTGCAACCAGCTCGGCCTGGTCGGGCCGGCAGCCCGTGCCTGCGGGGCGGCCCGCGACGTGCGGCAGGACTTTCCGGCCGGCATCTACTGCTTCGGCCAGCTTTCTGTCTCCTCCTGGCATACCGGCGACGTGTTCGCCCGGGCGTACGTCCGCTGGCTGGAGATCCAGCAATCGGTCAAGTTCATCCAGGACCAGCTTAACGCCCTGCCCGGCGGACCGATTCGGAATGACGCGCACGAGTTGAAACCCGACAGCCTGGTCGTGTCGCTGGTGGAGGGCTGGCGGGGGGAGATCTGCCACGTGGCCATCACCGGTCCGGATGCCAGGTTACGGCACTATAAGGTAGTGGATCCCTCTTTCCACAACTGGATGGGGCTGGCCATGGTGTTGCGCGGTCAGCCGATCTCGGATTTCCCGTTGTGCAACAAGAGCTTCAACCTGTCGTACTGCGGACACGACCTGTGAGATCAGGAGGAATTCGACAGCGACAGGGTGGGTGGCTCACGTCCTTTGGACGTGGGTTCTCGATTTTTCGCGCGGCGGCGTACGGGTTTTCAAAATCGAGAGCCCAGGTTCAGAGAACCTGGGCCACCCGCGCTGCGGAGCCGCTTTGAGGTGATGAGATGTTGAACACGATTCTGGCCCGCTGGAGGCAAGGTCACCGAACGGTTCCCTTTCCCAAGGGCGAACCCGTGTTGCCCGACCGGTTGCGCGGGTTGCCGGTGCTGGATCGCACCAGGTGCCCGGACTCCTGCCGCGCGTGCGAGGAAGCCTGCCCGACGGATGCCATTACGGCCGGCTCGCAGAATCTCCGAATGGACCTCGGGAAATGCCTGTTCTGCGGCAGTTGCGTTTCTGTGTGCCCGGAGGGCGGCGTTCGGTTCACGCAGGAGTATCGACTGGCCGTCCGCGGCCGACAGGACCTGTTCCTGACGGGCGAAACGCTGAAGCTGGCCGAGGCCCTGGATGAGAAGATGCGGCGGCTCTTCGGGCGGTCGCTCAAGCTGCGCCAGGTCAGTGCCGGCGGGTGCAACGCCTGCGAGGCCGACGTCAATGTGTTGAACACGGTGGTGTTCGACCTGGGCCGGTTCGGGATTCAGTTTGTGGCTTCGCCGCGCCACGCGGACGGCCTGCTGATCACCGGGCCGGTAACCGAGAACATGCGGCTGGCGTTGGAGAAAACCTACGCAGCCGTGCCCGACCCCAAGATCGTCATCGCGGTGGGGGCCTGCGCGATCTCCGGCGGCGTATTCCACGGGAACCCCGAAGTTCATGACGGGGCCGGATCGGTGGTACCGGTGGATTTGTATATCCCCGGCTGTCCGCCGCACCCGATTACCATCCTCGATGGCCTGTTGCGGTTGGTGGGGAGGATTGAGGCCAGAGACCCAGCGCAGAGTGCGCCGACAACCCACGGTGCTTAGGCTGGTGGTCAGTGGTCAGTTGTCAGTGGTCAGTTGTTGGGTCAGTTGTCCTTTTGTCAGTTGTTGGGAGCAGCGGCACGCAACCCAACTTGTGTTGCGAACAGGCCAATCACAGGGCTTGCTGAAAAAAGAGCTCCGACAAGCTTATTCCACAGAAGCATGGCGCCACCATGGCTGGCACTTTGCCCCCCAAATCTCCTTGTCCCCTTGTCTC
>JAAXZI010000033.1 GCA_012719955.1 Phycisphaerae bacterium
CCACCCCGCGCACAGCTCGCCGGGTGGCCCACCTTCTCTTGAAGGTGGGCTCACGATTTCTTCGGCCGGAGAGCACAGATTACCCACTGCCCTTGCCACGCTTACGGCCGGGTGCCATGCCCACCCGCGGCGCATCATAACTCAAGACCGCCACGGAGCATTCCGCCGCGGGTGGGCATGCCGGACGTGTCGATGCCACCACCCCGCGCACAGCTCGCCGGGTGGCCCACCTTCTCTTGAAGGTGGGCTCACGATTTCTTCGGCCGGAGAGCACAGATTACCCACTGCCCTTGCCACGCTTACGGCATTCGAAATCCCGAGCCCAGGTTCCGCAGAACCTGGCCCCCCACCACTCTCTCAGCCCGCGCAGTCCGGGTTGCCGAGGATGTTGGGTCCGCTGAGGCAGCGCTGGAAGATGCCGAAGTCGTCCTGGTCGATATCGTCGTCGGCATCCAGCTTTTTCGTCTCGCACGACGACTCGACCGGCACGCCCGGCCCGGCGAAGCAACTCTGGAACAAGTCAAAGTCGTCCGCATCCACGTCGCCGTCCCGGTCGAAGTCGCCGGGCACGAGCGGCGGGCAGCCCTGGGCATCCACCGGTGCGCCGGAGATGGTGCCGGGGCAAGCGTCGCAGGCGTCACCCTTGCCGTCGCCATCGGCGTCCGCCTGGGTGCTGTTGGGCACATTGGGGCAATTGTCGCAGGCATCGCCCCAGCCGTCGCCGTCGCTGTCCGGCCCCAGGGTCAGGGCAGCCGAATTGGAGGTTACGCTGCCGCAGCCGGCCGTCACCACGCAGGTATAGCTGCCGGCGTCGGCAGAACTGGCGTTGGAAACGGTCAGAGTGGGCGTGGTCACACCGGCATAGTGGCCGCCGTTGGCCAGATCGGCCCCGTTCTTACGCCACTGATAAGTCACCGTCCCCTCGCCGGTGGCCGCCACGGTGAAGGTAGCGCTGGTGCCCGGGCAGACATTCTGCGGCTGGGGCTGCGTCGTGATGACCGTGGCCGGTCGCAACGTCAGATGGGCGGCATTGGAAGTCGCGCTGCCGGAGCCGTTCGTCACCCGGCAGGAGTAATCAGCCACGTCGGCGCCGTCGGCATTGCTGATCGTCAGGGTGGCCGTGGTCACGCCGCTGTAGTGGCCGCCGTTATTGAGGTCCACACCGTTCTTGCGCCAACGATAGGAAATCGGGGCGCTGCCGGTGGCGACGACGGTAAAGCTCGTGCTGCCTCCCGGGCAGACAGACTGGTTGCCCGGATGCTGGGTGATGACGGGCGGGCCGAGGGAGAAGTCCAACCGCTCGACTTGCGCCGGGAAGATCGTGGCCGAGCCGCTGGTGTTCATCGTGCCCGAGGAGGCCGTGACCGTGTAGGTGGTCCCGCCGGAAGCGGCCGGAATCTTGCAAACCACGTAATAGCCGCCCGCATCCGTCTTGATGGCATCCAGGCTGCCGACCTGCACGGTGGCGTCATCCACCGGCTGGCCGTTCAGCGTCACCCGGCCATACAAGACGCCCTCGGTGGCCGTGGCCGGATCGCGCCACGGCATGGTGGGCACCGGGACAGGCGAGGTAAACAAGTTCGCTGCGACTTGGGAGTACCAGTTGCTCCAGGTAGCCCCCGTGTCGCAGGTCGAGTTGTACGAATACGTACACAGGCCATCGGCCCCTGCATTGCGGGCATACTGCATCTGGTTAATGCTGTTGGCGAAGGAGTTCATGTAGATGCCGGGGCCGATAATCGTCTGCCGGCCGTAACGCCAGAGATTGACGCTGTTGTTCACCCAGTCGCGGTAGGTCTGCTTGTAGGAGCCATCCTCATCAAAATAGGCCATCAGGATGGGCGAATCGAGATAGCCTTTGGACTGCCAGTCCTCCCAGTCGCTGAAGACCTCATAGTAGGGTCTGGTGTTGTGGAAATTCGTGTTGCACGGATACCAGGTTACCACCGCCGAAGAGTAGCGCACCGGCTGGCGCGGGTTGCTGGTGACCAGGGGGATCTCCCAGGTCATCCGGCGCACGACCTCGGTGACGGTGCGACGGCGGAAATCGTCCCATTGGGCATCGCCGGTGGCCGCGGGCACGTCGGTGCGACCGTAGATGCGCTGGAACCGCTTCAAGCTCGAGTTGGCATAGCTGGTATCCGCGGGATAGCCGGAATCCCTCGCCGTGTAGCGGATGTAGTCCCAATGGATCCCGTCAATCTCGTAGTTGGCCAGCAGCTCGCGCACGATGGATGCCAGATAGTCCTGGACGTCCGGCGAACCCGGGTCAAACTCGTAATAGCTGCCTACCGGAGCCACGGTGCCCATGTTGGCCCGCGGAACCTTGAGCCATTCCGGATGTCCGGCCAGGAACGGGTTACCCACCGGCGGCCAGACGGACGAGACGCGAAACGCCACCAGCCAGCAGTGAACCTCCAGGCCTCGGTCGCGGGCCTTCTGAACCAAGTAGCCCAGCGGATCAAAGGATTCGGTCACGTAGATCGAGCGCGGCACAATATTGGATTTCCAGTACGCCCCGTGAGAGCCGACCTCGGTGTCGTGATAGGCGAGAACCTGCGCGACGATCGCGTTGTAGTTGCCCTGCACCGCGAGATCGATCATCTGGTCAATCTGGGCGGCATTCTGCATACCGATGTGAAATACATCCGCCCAGAAGCCGCGGAACTCCGGCTGGGGGGGGCCATCGGGTCGGTAAAAACGAACGGCGTCGGCGAAGACCCGCGCGCCCGAAGTGGCCGACTGGTTGGACAGACGCACCCGCCCATTCGACGTCGAGCCGGCCGGAAAATTGAACGTGCCCAGCAAGACCCATTGCCCGGTATTGGTCTGCTGATTGACGGAGAAGGTCTGGTTTCCGCCGTTGTAATAGACCGTGTAGCGCGCGTCGGTGATGTGCGTGCCGTCCCCTGAAGGGTACCATACAAAGACCTGGTAATCGCCGGCCGACGGCAGGGTCGGCTGCCACTGAACCACGGCGTTAGCGGAGGTGGCCGTGTTGGCACGCCGATAGTTCGTCCCATACCAGTTGGAGCCCGAAGTCCGCGTGGACCAACTCCCGGATACAACACTGAAGCCGCTGTCCGTGTTATCCACGACAATGTCCACGGCCCATGAAGGACCTGCTGCCAGCAGAAGTGAACTCACCACGATGCAGATGCAAGGGCTGCGCAGGCACATGCCACTTTCCTCCTGGAGAAAGGCTGTCCGTTCATTCGCCGTGTGACGTGGACGAGAAACTCGGCGACTCGAAATTCAGTATAGCAAATCGCCGCGCAGGCTGAAAGGCCCCCAACACAGCCTCCGAACGCACAGCCCGCCAAGGGAAAGAGTGGCCTGATTAAATGAATTAACCGTTTAGCCGCGTAATGCTTTCGGACGTGAAGGCCTCACACCCGGTCTTTCACGCCGCTCACGCCTGACTGCTCGGCGCAGCTTGCGCAGCAGTACATACGGCCGCCGGCCTCGATGCCGTGGCCGATGATCCGGCAGTGGCAGTGTTCACAGGTCGGGGCCAGCGACTGGATGGCACACTCGAAACTGTCGAACGAGTGTCTCCGGCCGCCCATCACGACTTCGAAGGACTTGTCGTAATCGTTTCCGCAGGTCTCGCAACGTGGCATGATAGTGATTCCTCGCTCTGGTAAGGCGTTGGCACCGGAGGCGACAGAGGAAACCACTTCATGGGTTTGGCCCCACTTGTTCCCTCTGTTGCCCTCGGTCCGGTTCTTCGTTACCTGTCACGATCCGATAGTTGACTCAGCGTCGGGCCGCTCGGGTCCGGGCCGCCTTCCGGGCTGCCGCCGACCGCTTGGCGGGCGATTTGCTTCGAGCCGCTTTCTTCGCCGCCGCGGATCGCTCGGAGCGACTCCGGCGGCGCGCCGCTGAACGGGCCTGCTCCGAGAGCGCTTCCTGCGAGGCCGCACCGCGTCCCTCCCGCTTCATCACCTCCGTGACCGCCTTGGCTACGCGGGGCCGACGCCGGCTGGGCTTGCGCCCCTGGCCCACCTCGTGGGCCCGCTCCGCGCTGCGGCGGGTCTTTTCCGAAACCTGCCCCTTCTCCGGCGGCGGAAGATCCACACCCGCGCGGCGAGCCTTGGAGAGCCCGATGGCAATCGCCTGCTTCGTGGAGCGGGCCCCGTGTTTGCCCTCCCGGACGTGATGGATCTCCTCGCGGACGAACTCCCCGGCCTGTGTACTCGGCGCCTTGCCCGCGCGCCGGGCGCGTCGAGCCCGCTCGGTAGGACGTTTCTCCGGCATGATCAGACCTCCCGCCAGCCCCCACCGGCTCAGGACAGACTGCGCGACGGGCATGGATGGGTTGTTCGCCGCAGCGCAGCCTTCGCCGGTTGCGGACTGACTTCTCCCAGGATTAATCCGTGCTGCCATCGAAAGGTCAATCCGCCACAACGTCCGAAGCCCAGATTCCCAAAGAGTCCCAAGGGAAGCCGATGAGCTGCAACCGGCCAGGCGGGCCGCCCGGCGAAGCCGAGCAGACTTCCCGGAAGCCGCCGGCCAGAGGTGTCGCAATCCTCGCGGCGGCCACCCGCGTCGAGGTCATTGACTCAGCAAACAACGGGACTTACACTCGCTGGCGATCCTGACAGGGCTGTGCTATAATGCCAGCCTGAATGAAAGGCGAGCTTTCATAGCTCGACTGCCTGGAGAGGTGTCCGAGTGGCTGAAGGAGCAGCCTTGGAAAGGCTGTGTACGGCTTTGCTGTACCGTGGGTTCGAATCCCACCCTCTCCGTTAGTCCCCTAGCACTCCCATAAGCTCTTGTTCCAGCTCAACTTCCGAGCGATTCTCGATTATTGACTGACCCGGTGCCCTCAAAGTGCCCTCAAAATCTGTGGTCGCATTTCCCTCACTCGCAACCTGCCCCCCGGCATCCTGACTCGACGAACCTGCCATACGCCTGGAGCGCCCGGTCTACACGCCGATCAGCACCTTCGTTGAACTGCCGGAAGCACAGTCGGTATTCCTTCAGGTACGTCTCAACCTTCCCTGGATTGCGGATCGGGATTTTGAGCTTGTCCGTCCGGCTTTACCTGGACCCTGGCAAGCCCGAACCGAATACCCGCATACGCCAGCCACGGCCCGATCAGCAGCGCGTCCATGATGAGCGCCCTGGACTGATAGCCCTGAGCCCGTCTTGCCGCCGCAGAGACATCCGGGGCGACTTGGGCCAGGCGCGTGAGGTCGTCGATCACGAAGTGGCGCTGGCGCGGGGCGTGATACTGGTTGGTGGCCGGGTTGGGGTTGACCACAAGCTGGTACTGCCGGCTCTGCCCATCTTCGACGACGATCTCGGAGAAGTTGATGTCGTCCATGTCGTACAAGATGGTCACGGACTCACCGGGAGCCAGACGGAACCCGCCCGCTTTGCCCGCTGGTAATGGCAGAAGCGTGAACAGGACTGTGGGCAAAGGGGCTTTGACACCTTCTTTACCAACGCTTCTGCCTTCCAAGCCGATAGTACCGACAGGCGTGACGCAGATGGAGTGGCCGGTGCGGTTCTCGACGGTGAAATCCGCAACAAAGGCAATTCCGAACAGCATTCCGCCGATCAAGATGAGGGACAGTGCCAGGAACGGCTACGTGAGCCACAGCAGGATGCGAAGGGCGAGTCTCATCTGTGGTTTGATCCTTCGTGTTGACCTTGGCCGTGAGACATGAGTGTACCCGGCCGGCGGCGCGACGGACAAGCGACCCATGTTCTCATCGCGCCCACCCCCGGCTCCATCGTTGCAACTATGCGGCATTTCTGTTAATCCACGCCCGGCCAGCAGAAAGGAGTCTCATGGTCATGCGCGGTGTCACCAAAATCGTTCTGTTCCTGTCTCTTGTCATCACCGGCTGCACGCAGATCCAACCACCGGCGGGGATCGAACCGGCGCCACCGCCGGCCCCCAGCCGTCCGTTGACCGTGGTAAGCTGGAACATCCGGGGCTATCCCGAAAAGCAACCTGCGAACACGGCCTGGGTCCATCTTCAACTGGACCGCCTGTGCCCTGATGTCCTGTGTTTGCAGGAAATTGCGAACCAGGATCGGGTCCAGACGTTCTGCGCGAACGATACCCGGCTCAAGTACGTGGCCTTCCAGGACTCGCCGGACGGCATGGATAACGCCATCTTCACAGCCGGGACGGTGACCCTGCAGGACATTCCCGATCCCGAGGGCTTCCAGCATCCGGCCCAGGCAGCGATGGTGATGTCAGGCGGCTTCGATGCCGTGGTGGTCAGCCTGCATCTGTCCTGGACCAACCGGGCCTTGCGTGAGAAGGAGATGGCTTTACTGCGAAACGTGGTGCGGGACATGAGCCGGTATGACCCGGACGTGATGCTGGTGGGCGATTTCAACCTCACGGAACGCGAGATCGAGGCGCTGGCCCAAGGCATGGGCATGGTGGTGATGGTTCCGGCCGGTCAGGACGGTGTAGGGACGACTCAGGCCGGCAACCGCTATGACCACTTTCTGGTTACCCACGATCTGGCCGACGAGGAGGCCATTTCTTGCCGCATCCAGACGTTCACGGACTCAGACCAGGTGATTTCCGGGCAGGTATCCGACCACCTGCCCATCGTGGCGACGTTCAGGACGGATGAGAGATACCGGGACCGGTCCGTGCGCTGACAGACTCGCCAGGCGGGAATGCGGCCTGCCAGACTTGGAAGCTTGGTCTCTTCCCGCTCAAGCATGACCATGCCGAAAGTCATCACAAGTGCGGAAGAACCCATTTGCGCACCCACTGACACAAAACCGCGGGCCGTGCCACCAGCCGGCCGCGTCGCGGCCCACCAGAATCTCGCCCGCCCGCAGCGCCGGGCAGGCAGCCGGGGCCCAGTTCGGCGGTTCGGCTATCTTGCTCCCGCACAGATCAGCCGATCCGATGCTGCGGATACTGAATCCGCCGCGTGCCCGTCGAACGCCTTTGACGGCATCGGCCCCCCTGCCAGCTGGTCACTCGTATGTGATTTCCATTTCAGTTTGCAGATCCCACGCCCGGGCGCCCGTCCGCCGAGCAATGTGCGCCGCAAGTTCATAACACCGCCCCAGGTCATATCCGCGGGCGGCCAAATGCATGCTGCAGGACTCCGCCACTCCCGATCGGTAGTCGAACTCGCCACCTGGCGTCTCGTCGGGAGCATGGTTGTTCAGCAGCATGTATAAACCCGCAAACTCCGGCATACCCTCCCAGTTCTGATCTTCCCATGTTACGCCGCGCGCGGCAAAGGGCGGGAAGCTCTCCACCGCCTCGATCACCTTGGACACATCTATCAACTCATCCGGTTCACAATCCGGGCCTTGTGCATGGGCAATCATGATCTCGTAGCTCATGTCACCACCTCATGGCCACTGTTTGTCGATCTGCGCGCTGACATCGAACACTTCCCTCAATGTCGTAACCGGAGGCAACACGACCCGGCGGCGAGAGAAGAAGCCGTTGGCTCGTGACAACACATCGTCCACCTGGCTTGAATACTGCTGCCAATCCGACGGTTTCTCATAGAGCTGAAGCACGATCCCATTTTGCAGATTCGTGAGTTTTCCAGGGAGTACCCGGATGATCTCTTGAAGGTCAACCCCTCGCTCACGTAAATATCCCGCTTCAAAGTAATTCAGCCAGTACAAACCCGGCACGTAACGGCTAAAATCTCGTCCGAACCAGGCATGGCACTGTTGCACACCATCGATACTAAGAGGCTGTTTCAAAACTCTCCTTGCCTATGATCAGAATGCCGGCGCCTGTAGGGAGGCAACGTCATGGCATTCACATTGGTTACGGATGAACTGTGGAACGAGATCGAACCTCTGCTGCCACCCGAGCGGCCCAAGCCCA
>JAAXZI010000034.1 GCA_012719955.1 Phycisphaerae bacterium
GCCGAACGGGGGGGCGGGCATCCTGCCAGCCTTTCTGAAACCGAACGAAAAGTGGGCGTTCTGTCCGGGAAAGGGGCCGGCATCCAGTCTCTCCAGGACCGATCCGCCCCATACAGCGAAACCGGCCGGTGCAGAGCCCGGCCGCTGCCCTATCGAGGATTCCGTCGTGTACGGCCGATACGAGGCCCGACCGCCACCACAAAAACGGCCGGTACGGAGCCCGGCCGCTACATTCTTACTGCTGTTCCACCAGGCCGCGCACGGTCTCCGGCGTCGTCCCTGAGATGCGCAGCGTCTTGCGCGGGGAGGCGTGGCCCGCTTCCACGGTCACCTGCTGCCTGCGCAAATGCAGCGCTTTGGCGATCAGCCGGCACACGGCCTCATTGGCCGCGCCACGCTCCGGCGCCGCGGATACGCTGACTTTCAACGCCCCATCCAACTCCCCCACGATCCGGTCGCGCGAGGCCTTGGGGACGACCTTGACCGGCACCAGCACATCGCCGCCCCTGGTTTGGATTTCGATCATGCCGGCATTATAAACCGAACTACTGCCGGAGCCGACTTTCCAGCGCCGCCAACTCCTCGTTCAGCCCTGCCGGCAGTCGATCGCCGAACATGGCGTAGTGCTCCCGAATGGACGGGATCTCATCGAGCCACTCGCGGGTATCGACCTTCAGCAGTTCGCGGAGATTGGCCTCCGGGAGGTTCAGCCCGGTCATGTCCAGGGCGCCCGGCTTCGGAATGTAGCCGATGGGTGTCCGGACGGCGTTATCCCCTTCGCCGGGGGGCGCGTTCAGCCGTTCGAAGATCCACTTGAGCACGCGGACGTTCTCGCCGTAGCCCGGCCACAGCCACTTCCCGTCCGCGCTCTTGCGGAACCAGTTCACATAGAAGACCCGCGGGAGCTTAACCGGATCGGTCCGTTTGTCCATGGACAGCCAGTGGGCGAAGTAGTCGCCCATGTGATAACCACAGAACGGCAGCATGGCCATGGGGTCGCGACGCAGCACGCCGATCTTGCCCGCCGCCGCCGCGGTCATCTCCGAAGACATGATCGAACCCATAAACGTGCCGTGCCGCCAGTTGAAAGCCTCATGCACCAGCGGCACCACTCCCGCCCGCCGGCCGCCAAACAGGATCGCCGAGATAGGCACGCCGCGCGGATCCTCCCAGGCCGGGTCGATCACCGGGCACTGGGCGGCCGGGGCGGTGAAGCGGGCATTGGGGTGCGCCGCCTTCTTGTTGCTGGCCGGCGTCCATTCCTCGCCCAGCCAGTTGATCAGCCGTGGCGGCGGCTCATCGGTCATGTCCTCCCACCAGACGTCGCCGTCCGGGGTCATGGCCACGTTGGTGAAGATGGTGTTGCGCCGGATCGTGTCCATGGCATTGGGGTTGGACCGATAAGACGTGCCCGGAGCCACGCCGAAGAAGCCGGCCTCGGGGTTGATCGCGTAGAGACGTCCATCATCCCCGAACTTCATCCAGGCGATGTCGTCGCCGCCGCATTCGGCCTTCCAGCCCGGCAGGGTCGGCGTCAACATCGCGAGGTTGGTCTTGCCGCACGCGCTGGGAAAAGCGGCCGCGATGTATTTTTTCTCACCCGAAGGCGCCGTCAGGCCCAATATGAGCATGTGCTCGGCCAGCCAGCCCTCGTCGCGGGCCATGACCGACGCGATCCGCAGCGCAAAGCACTTCTTGCCCAGCAGCGCGTTGCCCCCGTAACCGCTGCCGTAGGACCAGATGGAGCGTTCCTCGGGGAAGTGAACGATGTACTTGTGATCCGCGTCGCACGGCCAGGGAACATCCTGCCGGCCGGGCTCCAACGGCATGCCCACCGAATGCAGGCAGGGAACGAAATCACCTTCCGCTCCCAGAGCGTCCAGCACCGCCTGCCCCATGCGCGTCATGATCCGCATGTTCACCACCACATAGGGGGAATCCGTCAACTCCACCCCGATGTGGGAGATTCTCGACCCCAGGGGCCCCATGCTGAACGGAACCACGTACATGGTCCGCCCGCGCATCGAACCGTTGAAGAGCTTCTTGAGCGTCTCTTTCATCTCCACCGGGTCGCGCCAGTTATTGGTCGGACCGGCATCCTCCTGACGCCGGGAGCAGATAAAAGTACGGTCCTCAACACGGGCCACATCCGCCGGATCCGATCGGCTCAAATAACAGCCCGGCCGCTTGTGCGCGTTCAGTTGCACGAACGTGCCCCCACGAACCATCAGGGCGCAAAGCTCGTCGTTTTCCTTCTGTGAGCCGTCACACCAGTGCACCCGCTCCGGCTTGCACAAGTCGGCCATTTCCTTGACCCAGGCGGTCAGCTTCCGGTTATTGGTCATCATCTGGTTTCCTGCGCAGTACTTAACGCGTCAATTCAGGGCCCGAACATAAATATTGATTGTAGTCCACAGCCGGCCTGAAGGCATAGGGCAGTGGTCCAATCCTATCCCAGCGGCCGAACAGTAGCAATATCGGATTTCGCACCTAGGGTCTGTCCCTCAAACCGACCCGGCGCCGACCATCAGGGGGGCCATTCAGGCCGTCCCGGCGGCAACCGGCGTCGCACCGCTCAAGAGCAGTGCTGGACCGCGCTGTGTGCCGCCAAACGGCACGAGCAACTTACCTGTCGCTGACCTCTTGGGAAGCCAATGAGCAGACTCTCAGAACTCCGGCAGCGGACAGTGACCGCCATTCTTGACGTGATAATCCTGGTGATACTCCTCGGCCTTGAAAAACGGAACCACCGGCTTGACCTCGGTGACGATCCGTCGGTTCTTGAATCGATCCGTCTTCTGCTGCTCGGCAATGAACTCCCGGACCTCACGCTCCTGTTCCGGGCTCACCGCGAACACGGCCGAACGATACTGCGTGCCCACGTCCGGTCCCTGCCGATTGAGCTGCGTGGGATCATGGAAGGCGAAGAAATTTACCAGCAATTGCCGATAGGTGGCCCGGGCCGGATCGAATATGACCCGGACGCTCTCGGCATGGCCGGTTCGCCCCGTGCACACCTGCTTGTAAGTCGGATTGGGAACTCCCCCGCCCATGTAGCCGGACACCACGTCGATCACGCCCGGCACCTGCTGAAAGCGATCCTCCACTCCCCAGAAACACCCGCCCGCGAAATACGCGACCTGGACGGAAGGTTTGGATGCCGGCGGAAGCTCCGTGCCCTTCTTGTAAAAGACCAGTGCCGCCGAGTTCATGCAGTAACGCTTGCCGGTCGGCCTGGGACCGTCATCGAACACGTGACCCAGGTGGGCCCCGCAGCGCTGGCAGGTGGTCTCCACGCGAACCATGCCATGGCTGCTATCCCGCTCGTAACGGATGTGATCCGGGTCCAGCGGCTGAAAAAAGCTGGGCCAGCCGGTGCCGGAGTGAAACTTGGCCTGCGACGAAAACAACGGCAGACCGCACAACCGGCACACATATACACCCTCCTCCTTGTTATCCAGCAGCAGTCCGCAACCGGGCCGCTCGGTTCCCTTGGCCAGGATGATGTTGCGCTCCTCCTCACTCAAATTCCCGGCCAGTTCCTCAATTCGGGCTTCCGGCAGGCGGGTGATATCGTAGCCGCTGTTGGAATAGAGCCGTTCTCCCGCCGGACGGGTCGTCGCCCCCGGCTCGGTGGTAACGGGTTGACCGGCCCCGGTGGCCCACAACAGCAGCCCCCCGGCAGCCACGAGGCTAAACGCGACCAGAAGAGTAGACATGGCTTTAATCTCAGCGTCTCCTGAAGAGAGAGAACACAAGCATCTCTCATCGCTCGCACACAATGTTCACCGCGAGATCAGCACAAGAATCCGCGGTACCGATTTACAAGGATTGTAGGATGCTTATGCGGCGTGTCGCCGGCGGTGCAAGGATTGCGGTTCCCGGCCCGCGCAACGGATGACAGAACAGCCGTGCCACAGGGCGATGGCCTGGTTGCCCCCTGACGCGAGGCCTTCCCGCTGAAGACAGGTTTTTACGATGCCCCTGTCAGAGCTGGTTCAAACGGCGATCGATTCCACTCTGTGAGGGTCTTCAACCGGCCGAGGTTCAGGTGCCCCCACCGACTCTGCCCACCAACATTTACAGCAATGATGTACTGAAATACCGCTCCGCTCGATCGGGCAGGACGGTGGTCACGTTGCCGTTCACCCGTTTCGCCAGTTGGCGGGCGGCCCAGATGTTGGCCCCCGAGGAAATGCCCACCAGCAGGCCGTAGTCGCGGGCCAACTGGCGGGTGGTCTCAATCGCGTCCTCGTCGCTGACCTCCACCACCTCATGAACCATCGACACATCGAGGACGGCCGGCACGAATCCATCGCCAATGCCCTGGATCTGGTGCAGGCCCGGCTCGTGCCCCAGCAGGGCCGACACGCCCTTCGGCTCCACGGCCACGATGCGAACACCGAGGTTGCGCTCGCGCAAATACTGGCCTACCCCCTGGAGCGTCCCGCCGCTGCCCACCCCGGCCACAAAACACGCGATCTGACCGTCCATCTGCCGCCAGAGTTCCGGGGCGGTGGTCTCGTAGTGAGCGCGGGGGTTATGAGGATTCTCGAACTGCTGCGGAACGAACACCGCGGGATCCTCGGCGGCCATCCGTCGAACGCACTCAACCGCTCCGCTGATCCCCTCCTGATCCGGCGTGAGTACCAGATCCGCGCCCAGCGCGCGGATGAGTTTCTTGCGTTCCTCGCTCATGCCCTCGGGCATGACGATGCGCACCCGATACCCCTTGAGCCGCCCGATCAGGGCCACCCCAATGCCCGTGTTGCCCGAGGTGGGCTCCACGATGATCGAATCGGGGCGAAGACGCCCCTCGCGTTCGGCGCCTTCGATCATACCCAGGGCAACGCGGTCCTTGATGCTGCCGCCGGGATTGAGGTACTCGGCCTTCGCAAAGACGTTCTCACCCTTGAGCCGCACCAGCGGCGTGTTTCCGATCAAATCCAGAATGTTCTCAATGGCCATGGTCGAATTTTACCAGGAAGGACTACTGACGACGATCCCCCTTCGAGGAGGCTTCGATCCGCGCCGGCCGCGTGGTGGGTCGATTGAGCTGGTCCTCGATTTGGGCCAGCCGGCGCGGAAGATCCCGCCAATTCGAATAACGCTTGCGCAAAGTGGCCACCAGGGGAGCCACACGTTGGCGACGAACTTCCGCCGGCTCCGGAGCTGACGCATAAAACTGGGCCAGGTCCACCAGGATGAAATAGTTCTCCGGCCGGGCGCGCAGAGCGGCCAGGTAATGCTGCTCGGCGCGCTCCCGATCCCCCGTGGCCAGGTAGGCCTCGGCCCAGGCAAAATCGATCATCCCGGTTCCCCCCGGACGCGGCCAGCGCTGGGCCTGCTCAATCAGCGGAAACGCCTCCGCTCCCCGGCCGCGCCAGATCAACTTCCACGCGGCGGCCATCTGTTGCCGGCGAAGGTGGTAGAGATAATGCGTCCCAGCCGCCAACGCCAGGATCACCCCCGTCAACGCATACCCCGCCAGAACCCATCCGCGCTGGCCCCTGCTTCGACCAATTCGTGGAAGCTCGCCGCCGCTCTCCGGCCCCGCCGCCCTGGTTCTCCGCCACCATCGCCCGATCAGCAGCCGCGCCCCAATCAATACGACGCACGCGCCCCCGAACCAGGCCACCTCGTGGGCCAGTCCATTAGTCAGGGATTGGTTCGGCAGATCAATGTGCCGGGAGGAAAACGGCCAGAACGGAAGACAATCCGTGCCGGCCAGTATATCCAATAAATCGTGGCCCAGTACGGAGAGCAGGACCAGCATCCCCGCCGCAAGCCGGGAGATGCGGGTCAACCTGGCCAACGGCCAGGCCAGCAGCGTCGCGGCAACAACAGCAAACAGAATCGAATGGCTGGCCGTCCGCCAGCGGCCCAAGCCCGCCAGGCTGGCCAGTTGCGCCGTGATGTCAGGCAGGTACGCCGCCCCCACCAGGACAGGCATCCACAGGGCGGCCCCCACCTCGCTGCGCACAACCGGCCGGGTGTAGACGGCCGTGGCGATCCCAACGAATGCATGCCCCAATACCGGCACTTCGCGAAGCTCCCGGGCTTCAGAACTGTCATTCACCCACCGAAGGACGAAAGCGGAGCCCAACGGCCGCGTTCCGCAAACGAAAGACGCTTGCGCGCCGGGCATTCACACCCGGCCTGCGTCATTCGGCTTGCCCCGCCGCTCTCTCCTCTTCCAGCAGCCGGCGCTGCCGCTCCTCGAATTCCTTCTGCTCCGCAATCCTCTTGCGTTCCAGCGTGTCGGCCGGGTCCAGGCGCGGCTCCCACTCGTAGGTCTTGTGCTCCCAGGTCAGCTTCTCGCCCTCGCAGCGGAACACCGTGTAACCCGGCGGCGAGCCTGTCCAGCTCCCCGCCCACCAGGCCCCGCCGGCCGCGGCCGAAGTCACATACCAGATACCGTTGAAGAAATAGTCCTCGATGCGATGGCTATGGCCCTGGAGCAGAGCCTTAACCTGGTGGCGTTCCAACATCTCGCGCAGAGCCCTGTTGTCCCGCAATACCATTCCATCCATGGCCAGGCGCTTGGTATCCCCGCTGATCTGGCCCTCGTTGCAGAACACGGCCACGTGCACGACGGCGACGGTAGGCCGGCCAGCCGCCCGACCCAGATCCCGGCCCAGCCAGGCAAGCTGCTCGGGGCCGATCCGCGGCTCCTGCGACGGTCCTTCCGGCGTATCGATCGGGAACGTGCTGTCCAGAACCACGAAATGCCATCCGCCATGGTCGAAGCTGTAATAGCTCTTCTTCCACCCCAGGCGATCCATGATCATCTTCTTGCCCAAGTCCGGATCGTCCAGCGACACTTTCCGCCGCGGCGACCAGCCGAGCACATCGTGGTTGCCCATGCAGTTGTAATAGGGAATGCCCAGCGACTCGGTGATTTCCTTGTACAGCCGGATGTCCCTCTCGAACACCTCCTTGGGCGTGTAGCAGCCGTCAAAGGCCAGATCGCCGCCCATGAGCAGAAAATCCGGCATGGGATCGAGGGCCCGGATCGACTCGATGCACGCCCGATACCCCTTGTCCCCCTGCCGACGGGTGGTCAGGTGGATGTCCGTCAGATGAACAAAGGTAAACGGCTTGCTCGCCCCGCCCGTACCGACCGGGGCCGACTCCGCGTGGGAAGGTAACAACAGGGCCGCACCGGCGGCACAGGCGCCGGAAAGGAACTCACGTCTGGTTGAAGGCATATCTCATCCTGCTCCGAAACGATGATGAACTACAACGACGAAACCGTAAAACATGCCCGCGCTTCGCGTCGGGCATGCCAAGCGACCAGTCAGCGCTGCTGCGAACTGTCGTTTCTGTAGCAGCCGGGTCGGGTACCCGGCGAAAGCTGGATGTCGGCCGTCTTGCCTGCAAAACGGCCGGTACGGAGCCCGGCCGCTGCAACACCGCACTACAACACCGCACAGTCCAGCATTTCCGTTTCACCGCGCCGGGAACCGCTCACCGGTCAACCGCTCGTAGGCCTCGATATACTTCTGACTGGTACCTTGTACCACCTCCGGGGGCAACTCGGGGCCCGGCGGCGTCTTGTTCCAGTTGAGCGTCTCCAGATAGTTGCGCACGTACTGCTTGTCGAAGCTGGGCTGGTCCCGGCCCGGAGCGTACTGGTCCGCCGGCCAGAAACGCGACGAATCCGGCGTCAGCACCTCGTCAATCAGGATGAGGTCGTCGCCCTCGAAGCCCCACTCGAACTTCGTGTCCGCAATAATGACCCCGCGCTCGCGGGCGTAACGCGCGGCCTCGTTGTAGACCATCAGGCTGTGGTCACGAAGCTGGGTCATCACGTCGCGGCCGACCAGTTCGCAGGCCCGCTCAAATGAAATGTTGATGTCGTGGCCGGATTCCTCCTTGGTGGCCGGCGTGAAGATCGGCTCGGGCAACGGGTCGCACTGCCGCAGGCCGGCCGGCAACTTGATGCCGCACACCGTTCCGCCGGCCTGGTACTCTTTCCAGCCGCTGCCGGTGATGTAACCGCGCACCACGCACTCGATGGGCACCACGCGGGCCTTGCGGCAAAGCATGGCCCGGCCACGAAGTTGGTCGAGATAGTCCTCCAGTCCGGACGGGGCACGATCTTCAACCAGTTCGATCAGGTGATTGGGCACGCTCTCGAATCGTCTCAGCCAGAAATGACTGATCCGGGTGAGCACCTCGCCCTTGTACGGAATGCCGTTGGGCATGACCACGTCGAAAGCGCTGATCCGATCCGTCGCGACCAGCAGCAACTTGTCGCCCAGGTCGTAAATGTCGCGCACCTTGCCCCGGCGCACGGGGATACCCGGAATGTTCGTCTGCAGAATGACTTTACCCACGTCCATCGATGGCTCCACTGACTCGTGATTGTGAATTATTCCTGTGGCCGGGGGGGAGGAGGACTGCCGGGCGGCATCTGTTGCTGCCGCTGTTGTTCCTCGATGATCCGCTGAAGGCCCATGAGGGCCTCGTTTTGCCGGCGCAACATTTCCCGCTGATGCGCATCCCACTGGTTGCGGATGTAAGCCTCCTGCGCCTCCCGCTCCCGCGGGGTCAGCGCGCCGCCGGCGCGGGCCTTGACCGCCTTGAGCAATGCGTCGAGCCGAACCCGATCGGCGGTCAGTTGCTCCTTCAGATCCTTATCGGTGCGAACCTGCGGATCCAGCCGGATCCGCTCGCTCAGCAGGCTGCGGGCATGATAAATCTGGATCTCCATGGCCGCCGACGCGGCCCGATTGCCGTTGAACTCCGTCGGGCGATCCAGCCAGGACTTGATGTTCATAGCCGGACGCGAAGCCGGCTCCTTGCTCCCGGCTTCCTCCTCGCCGTTCTCCCTGGCCGGGGGCGGATTGCCTCCACGCTCCATGGCGGCCCGCGCCTCCCGGTCGCCGACCTCGCGATACATGCCCCGCGTCGGCCCCCCGCGCGGCCCGCGTCCGCGGACTCCCGCACGGCCTGCCGCGCTCGGGCGTGGTGCCTGACCGGCCGCCGGCCGGCCTCTTTCATCGCCGGCATCCGCCTCCGGATCACTTTCGCCGTCTCCGCCGTCGGACACCCCCACTTGCATCGTGATCGCCCGCTCGTAGGCCTCTTCGAGCATGGGGATCAGCGCCGGCTTTTCATACTCGGTGACGTACTGCACGTTTACCGCCCGGCCACGGGCCTGGTCCAGGGCTGCCTTGAAGTGAGCGGTGGCCGCCAGCTCGGCCAGCGAAAGCTTCAGCCGCTCCTGCACGATGGCTGAGAAACTCTGCAACTCCAAGGACGATGAACTGACGATCAGCCGGCTCAGATCTATCCCGGCAGCGCGGTAATCGGGCTTGAGGTATTTCCTGATGGCTTCTTCCAGGAACGCCGGCTTGTCGGGGATCTTCGCGGTCGCCTCTTTCTGATCGCTGCCCGCCGGTCGGGTCTCCGGCGGAGCCTCGGCCGGCTCAGGCTGCGGCTCAGCCCCCGCGGCCGATCGCTCAATGCGGGCAATCTTCTCGCGGCTGATCTTGTCC
The DNA here is from genome assembly GCA_012719955.1 of Phycisphaerae bacterium. Classification (GTDB taxonomy): domain Bacteria; phylum Planctomycetota; class Phycisphaerae; order UBA1845; family PWPN01; genus JAAXZI01. The sequence goes on from JAAXZI010000034.1 coordinate 9,507, forward strand.
ACGTAGAGGATGTTGCCGGTCTTGAATTTTCGTCGGATGGACACGTCGCTGGCGGTTTCGCTTATGATCTGCCCCTCGATGTGCTCTCCGCTGCGCAGGACAATAGTGTCCGCCCGCAGGGACAGGACGCTGCCCAGCCCCAGCAGCAAACAGGCGAGCCAGCTTATGCGCATGGTAACTTCTCCGGAAGTCCGCAGGTCGGGACGCGGAACAACTTCCGCACGGCAGAACATTATACCCCTTCCATGTTCATGCAACAGACCCTAAACTGCACCGCCTGGAGTAACCCAAATGCCGTTCAACGTTTACGTTACACGACGCATCCCTGAGGCGGGTCTGGAGATCCTCCGCCGCCACTGTGACCGCGTGGAGGTTAACCCCGAGGATCGTGTCCTCAGCCGCGACGAACTGCTGGCGGCCGTCCGCGACCGGGACGGCGTCCTCTGCCTCCTGACCGATACGATTGACGATGAGACCCTGGCCGCCGCCGGCCCGCGCTGCCGCGCGTTCGCAAATATGGCCGTGGGCTACAATAACGTGGATCTCGCCGCCGCTACCCGCCGGGGGATCATGATCACCAATACGCCCGGCGTGCTCACCGAAACGACCGCCGATCTGGCCTGGGCCCTGATGCTGGCCGTTGCCCGGCGGGTCGTTGAGGGCGACCGGTTCTTCCGCACCGGGCGGTGGACCGGCTGGGGGCCCATGCAGTTCCTGGGGCACGACGTACACAAGACCACCCTGGGAATCGTCGGGGCCGGACGGATCGGCACCGCCGTCGGCCGGCGCAGCGTGGGCTTCGGTATGCGTCTGCTCTACACCGACCCTCACCCCAGCGGAGAACTGGATCGGATCGGGGCCCGGCGGGTCGATCTGGACACTCTCCTGCGCGAGAGCGATTTCGTGACCCTGCACGTGGCCCTCAACGAACGCACGCATCACTTGATCGGTCGGCGGGAACTGGCCCTGATGAAGCCCACCGCCTGCCTGATCAATACGGCCCGCGGCCCGATCATCGACGAGGCCGCCCTGGTCGAGGCCCTGCGCGAGCGGCGCATTGCCGGGGCCGGCCTGGACGTCTACGAAAACGAGCCCGAACCAGCCCCCGGCCTGGTCGAACTGGACAATGTGGTGTGCATCCCCCACCTGGGTTCGGCCACCGAGGCTACCCGGGCCAAAATGGCCACCATGGCCGCCGAAAACCTCGTGGCCGCGCTGAGAGGAGAACGACCGCCCAATCTGGTCAATCTTGACGTGCTGGCCGCGCAGTCATGAGATCTGAAAAACAGGCAACTGGTAACTGTGGACTGAAGACCGAGAACTGAAAACTGGCAATCTTTCGCAGCTACACCTGGAAGTATTCGCTGGAGGTGCCGCCTTACGAACAATTGATGGCGGTGCTGGAGGCTTTTTTTGCGTCCTATCCCCACGGCGATTACACCGTCGAGGAGCGGGAAAAGTACAAGCTCGCCTTCCGTCGGGGCCAGTGGCGGCCCTCGCTGCTGGGACTGGGTCCCAAAGTGCCCGACCGGCTGGTCCCTGGCGACTTTTCCCAATGGCCGGTCATCGTGCGGACGCTCCTCCGGCCAGCCCCCGACGTATTTACCATAACCGTGCGATACGAGGTGCACCTGCCGCGAAAGAGGCAATCGCTCAAGGACGAAACGCAATCATCCGTGGATCTGCACGTCCGCAGGGAGCTGGCCGACCTGGCCGCTTACCTCGCCCAGTGCATCCCGATGGAAACGCCCCCCGAGGTGGTGGCGATTAAGTAGGCCGAAAACATCATGGCTGCAAACGCACCGGAGATATCCATCATCGTGCCCACCTACCGCGAGGAGCCCAACCTCCGGCCCCTGCTGGAGCGCATCGCGGCCACCCTGGAGGGCGAGCATCCTGCCCGCCTCAACTCGGGGGTTGAGCACTCCGCCCACCCCAACTCGGGGGGCGGGCATCTTGCCCGC
>JAAXZI010000035.1 GCA_012719955.1 Phycisphaerae bacterium
CGCCAAAAGCCTCCATTCAGACAGCCTGCCCGGGCTGTCTCTCGACCAAATAAGGCCCGCTGCCCACCGGCAGCGGGCCTTGTGCGTTTTGGCCAGTAAACAAAGGGGTTTCGCGATTCCGCGGCTACCCCGCAACACCCGCCCACGTGACGAGGTCGCGCCCGAAAACGCCGTTTCGGGGGCCAAGATCGTCTCAAAGTCTCTAAATCGCGTGACGGGGCGGCGATCCGTCACGCGAGAACAAACCGATTCGTTTCGGGCACTTACGTCCAGCCATCTTCGCGTGAGTTGCACCGCCCGTCACCTGCATGCAACGGGATCACAACCCCCGTCATGTGACGTTTGCAGTGCCAAAAAGCGCTCATATGATCGTCACATGACTGTCACCGCAAGCCATCTTGGCACTGCAATGGCACTGCTTCGGGGCGTGAGCGCGGGCGAAGGCGTGGAGCGGCGCGGGCGGTGTCACCGGTGACAAGCGGGTTCTCAGAAGGCTCAAGATTTCCGTTCGGTCTTTTGTAACTTAAGAACAATTCTTGACCTAAGCGTAATGGAGGATCATATTGGGCTGTGAGCTTGGGGTCGGTCCGGGCTTGTGGGCGACGGCCTTGCCAGTTCGCTCCTCGTAGCATGGCTGCGAAAGGCATCACTCAGATGGCAAGAAAGTCGACAAAGAAACCGAAGGCTGTCGCACCACCACGGTTTGACGATTACTGGCAGCTTCGCATGGAAGGCGCGACCTCGCGGTTAAAGGCGGCTCAAAAGATCGTCTCCCATACGGGTACTCGCGGAAGTCTGGCGGAGGCGTTGTTGCGGGAACTGATTCGTGAGTTTCTCCCACAACGCTGGGGAGTTGGGACCGGATTCATCATGAGCGCCGACCGACAGCGAAGCAATCAAGTGGATGTGCTGATCTACGATCAGTTTGCGGCGTCTCCAATCTATCGCGACGGTGAGCTCGTGATTTTGTCTCCGAAAGCAGCCAAAGTGGCCGTCGAAGTGAAAAGCTACCTGAACAAGGACGAGATCGAAAAAGCAATGAACAACATCTGGTCGGTAAAGACAGTAGACTCTAACGCCAAAGGTCTGATATTCAGCTACGATGGCGTGCAGGCAACCACATTCGTCGAGCACGTCAAGAATTGGGAGCGCAAGAAGCGAGCCGAAGTCAAGGCCAGTCCACCCGGTCGCACGCGATGGCCGGACCGGGTTTTCAATATGGAACAGAACTTCCTGATGTTCCCCGATCCGGATTGTGTGAAGGCACCTGAAGACCGCCAATATCTGGTTGCCCCGGGCAATGATCCGATTGTCAGGTTCTTCATGACGGAGACTCTGACCACACTTGGTCTGGACAACTTGCGTCCGTTCATGAGGGCTGACAAGACCGGGAACGTATCGCACACCTTGTAAGGAGTAGGAATGTGGCCAAGAAGAAATCTGTCAATGTGCTAGAACATGATGTCTTCGGGGACTTTGAGGAGTTCCTCAAGGAAGTCCAGCGTCGTCCGCATATTCGTCTTGTAAAACTGGATGATCAGGGACTTGTGGAACCGGCGCGTAAAGGTCGCGCGATCATCATGCAGCCACGTGTGAGGATCGTGGTGACGGCATTGGATGATAAGAAGCCGGAGATCCTTCGATGGGAGAAGAAGTGGGACGTCGGGAGCGGCGTCGTTACAATTGATGCCTTTACCGGTAGAGGCAAATGCAATGATCCGACGGGAAAACTGACGCGTGCGAAAGTAAAGGCGGCGTTGGAGGCCCGGAGTCTCTTAGTGTCGGACGGCGAGTGGACAAAGCAGTCGGCTGAAGCGGCCTTAGACGGGTGAACCATGAAGGCCAACGTAGTTCTTGACGATTGCCGAAGGGCACTCAACCTCGTCGAGGGTGCCCACAACGACCAAGATTTCCGGGTCTATTGGGTTGCTCTGATCGCACTCCTTCGGGCCGTAGGACACGTCCTGGATAAGGTGGACGCCAACGCCAATGCGTCCCTTCGCAGAGCGGTCGACGCACGGTGGGCCGAGTGGCGGCGTGACCGCGAGAAGCACCGGCTGTTCTGGGATTTCATCGAGTACGAGCGGAACTCCGTGCTCAAGACCTACGAGCTTGGAGTTCAGTCTGGAGACGTCGACATAGTGGTTCAAGGCTCCGGAGTCGTGGGGGTCTCCACTCTTGACGAATGCCTCTTCAAGCCGCTGTTGGACGGGCCGTTCGCCGGCGAGGATGGTCGTGACGTGGCCCGCGAAGCCATCACCTGGTGGGAGGGCCAGCTATCGGAGATTGCCGGTGGGAGAATCTGACAGTGGGCGCGCGATGGCAGCGGTCGTTCCATTGCGAGGCTCGCCGCTGAACCGGCACGTTCACTACCATGCCGTCCGCTGCTCATCCCACCTCACCGGCAGGTTCTTCCGCAGCTTCTCTAGGCTCATCCCATCGGGCTCGTCGCCACACAGGATCGCCTCGACGATGTCCGGTGCGAGGCTGGTCAGGCGGAGGATGCGGCCGACGTAAGTGCGATCGCAGCCGACGTCTTTGGCCAGGTCATCGAGGCTGGCGTACTCGCCGGATTCGAGCTGGGCCTGCCAGCGGTGGGCCTTGGCGATGGCCGCGACCAGCGGCCGGTTGGCAGGCCATCGAAGCTTGGGCCGCGAGTCGGATGCCCCGAGCGACCATGCGCGAGCGCAGCGGGTCGAATGGGAGTCGAGGAGCCGCTCGCTCATGGCAGGATAGCTGATGCCTTGGTTCGTCTACCTCCTGGGCTGCAGCAATACCAGCTGCTATGTCGGCCATACAGAAGACGTCGTGGCGCGTGTACAACGCCACCATAATGGCACTGCGGGCACGTGGACGGCCGCAGCGACCGTGGCCATGTCTGGCATTGTGACGTTCAGCGCCACGGCCAAACGAATGGCCCACCTGCCGGGCTCCGGACGGAAGCCGCAAATGCTTCTAATACCCGCTGCCGCGACCATTTACCGCACTTGAGCGTATAATCTGCCATCATGAGTATTGCACCTCGCAACAGGAGCCTCGCGGCCGTTCAGGGCCTGATCCATGCCGGACGGCCGTTGATTTACATTCAATCTCCCGAGGAGGATCGCGTCATCGGGCTGCTCAGGCAGATTGCGGATGAGCTGGGCGACGGCCGGGCGGATCTGTACCTCTGGAGCGTGACGGAAGGCCTGCAGCACAACGGCAAGCCGGTCAAAAATCAGCCAGAGGGGCCGCGCGGCATCGTGGATTTCATTGTGGCCCACGATCGGCCGGACATCTTTGTCCTCAAGGACTTCCACGAGTTCATCCGTGACGCCGCCGACATTCGCCGCCGGCTGCGCGACCTCTACTATCGATGCCTGGATACCGGCAAGTTCACGGTAATCTGCTCGCCGGTGAAGTGCATCCCGGAGGAGATCGCCCGCGAGGTCGCGTTCACCGAATTGCCCCGGCCGGATGTGCACGAGTTGGCAGACTTGCTGCGCGCGGAAATGCGGGCCCTTCCCACGGCCAACGGCCCGGCGGACCTGACCGCGGAGACGGTCAACGTCCTCACCCGTACCCTGCAGGGGCTGACCTTCAACGAGGCCCGCCACGCCCTGCGCCGGGCCATCGCTGAGCATGGCCGGCTGGACGCGGACGCCGTCCCGGCGCTCGAACAGGAGAAGCAGCAGCTCGTGCGCAAGACGGGCCTGATCGAATACGTTCCCGATACGGCCCGCATCGAGCAGATCGGCGGCCTGGAGGTGCTCAAGACCTGGCTGGCCCAGCGACGGGAGCTCTTCTTCTCGCGGGACGGCATTTCAGCGGAGATCGTGCCGAAGGGTGTGCTGCTCATGGGGGTCTCGGGTTGCGGCAAGAGCCTTTCGGCCCGGGCGGTTGCGAATGTGTTCGGCCTGCCGCTCTATCGCATCGACATGGTCCAGGTATTCTCCGCCGGCCTGGGCAGCGCCGAGCGACTCTTCGCCAGCGCGTGCCGTACGATGGAGGAAGTGGCCCCGGCGGTGGTCTGGTTCGACGAGATTGAAAACGCCATCTCCCGCCACCACCAGGATGATACCGGCGTGCTCGACCGGATCTTCGGTTTCTTCCTGACCTGGATGCAGGAGAAACCCACCGGGCTGTTCGTGGCGGCGACAGCCAATCGGATCGATCTTCTGCCGGCCGAAATGATCCGCAAGGGGCGGTTCGACCAGGTCTTTTTCATTGACCTGCCGGAGAAGGACGAACGCCGGGAGATCTTCAAGATTCACCTTTCGCGTCGCGGCGTGGACCCGTCCACGGTTTCGCTGGACGTGATCGCCGACCGGACCGAAGGCTGGACCGGCGCGGAGATCGAGCAGTCCGTTATCGCGGCTTTGGTTGCGGCTCGACTGGCCGGAGAGCCGGTCACCGACAAGTATCTGCTCCCCTCGCTTCGCCAGATTGTTCCGCTCTCCAAGACCATGAAGGAGCAGGTCAACGCCCTTCGCTCCTGGGCTTTCGACCGGGCCGTTCATGCCTCGGCCAAGAAGAGATGATCGGCATTTTGGAGGGCGGGCATCTTGCCCGCCTGAATTATGTGTGGGGCATCTCGGCCCCAAGGATCGTGAGGGGCGGGCATCTTGCCCGCCCGATCCGACAAGAAACGGCTGCCCTGGAAACGGCACTGGAACGGCCGGGTTCAAAAAGGGCCGGATGAGGCCGGAGGCGCGCTGATGTCCACTCCATATTGGCTGGTATACGATGGGCAGTGTGCCTTCTGCCGGGCATCCGTGAGGCTGTTGCGGGCGTTGGACTGGTTTCGGCGCATCCGGGCGGTGGATCTGCACACCCAGGCTGAGGAGGTAGCCCAACGCGCGCCCTATCTGACTCATAATCAAATGATGGCGGCCATGCAGCTCATCACCCCCGCCGGCAAGGTTTACCCCGGGTTCTTCGGATTTCGCCAGGCGGCCTGGCTGCTTCCGCTCGCGTGGGCCCTGTTGCCGCTCCTGTACTTGCCGGGCATGTCCAAGCTGGGCCCGGCCATTTATGCGCAGATCGCCCGGCGTCGCTATGGGCTGTCGCGCTGTGGTCCTGACGGAGCCTGCGAATTGCGGGCCTGAAATTCAAATGAACCTTGTGCATTGGGTGCCCCACCCTCCTCAGAGGTAGGGGCGCGAAGATTCAAACAACTGGCCGCACGGCCATCCATAACCAGCCAGGAACCTGCCCAAGTTTACGTCGGAATCTGTGCCGATCGGCCACTGCGGCGAAGCGAGTAGACGATCCCCCCCGCCAACCCCTGGACGACGAGCAGACCGTAGGCCAGCCAGGCAAAGGCCACCGCCTCCGGCCGGGTGATTCCGTACAGCCCCAATAGTGCGATCAAGGCATGTTCACGCAGACCGATGCCGTTGATGGAAACGGGGGCCATCATGATCAGAGAGGCCAGGGGCACGATCAGGAAGAAGGCGTGGAACGGCACCGGCTGGTGCAGGGCCAGGGCAAAGAAATAGAAATTCACCACCACGTTGGCCTGGAGGAGGATGGAAAGGCCCATGGCCAGGGCCAGGCTCCTCTGCCGGTCACGGAAGGCGGCGAATGCGGCCAGGGTGCGATCCTGCAAATCGCCCAGTCTGGCCGGCAGAACCGCGCGAAGTCGATCCTGCAGGCGCCTCAACGGCCGGGGAGGAGCAATCGCGGCCATCAGGGCCCCCAGCAGCCCCCCCGCCACCACCAGCACAGTCGCGTAGAGCATGGGCGCGTCGGGTCCGATCGATCGGCCGAGAACCAGCAACGCCACGAAGGCATAGAACAGCACGGCCAGCAACCCCAGCAGCCGGTCCACGACAATGACGGCCATGGCCCGGGTCTTGCTACCCAGGATCCGCCACGAGTCATAGAGCCGCAGGGCATCGCCGCCGATGGTGGACGGCAGAAGATTGTTGAAGAAAATCGCCGCCATGAACGCGCCGACCAGTCGAACCAGGCTCGCATCACCCTGCTGAGCCCGTAGTAATGTTCGCCACCGCAAGGCGCTGATCACATAACCGACGACATTGGAGGCCAGCGCGGCCAGGATGAACCGGACATCAGCCCGCCTCAGCGCGCCCCCCACCTCGTGCAGCGGCGTGCTTCGCAGGATCCAGTAGATCAACACGGCGGAAAAGACGGCCTTCATCAACAGGAACGGCCATCGGGCCCCGGTACGGCCGGCCGGGGGGGCCGACGCGGAGCCTGCCGGTGAGAGGGCCGCCGGCTGTTGCCCCGCCGAGGCACCGGTTTCACACCCCGACGGCGGCGTGGCGTGAGCGGGAGGAAGACCGGCCGTGGGATGGACAGCGCGTAAGCCCATGATTCACAGCATCTCCCACCGTATCGGTCAGGCCGGATCGGGAACAGCAGCTCCGGACGGAACGGCCGGCCCGGGTATGGCCTGCGCTTGCCCGATCAGGCGACGCGACAGGGCCAGGAAGCAGATACCGGCCAAGATATACATAGCTCCACCCAGCAGGAACATCCGGCGGTAACCCAGGAACTGGATCAGGATGGCAATACCGGTCGTGCCGATGACGGTCATGTAGCCGTTGAGCGCCCAGGCCCAGGCGACCACCCGGCGGTTCAGGCGATGGGCATAGCGCAGGCCGGCAGGGAACGGGGTTCCCAACAGGAGACCCAACGGAAGCATCAGCAACACCCCGATGACCAGCCGTACCGGCAGACTGTACTTCAGGCAGGCGGCGAACAAGGCTTCCAGCCCGGTGGCGTACAGGAAAGCGATCAAACCGATCCCGGCAAAGACCGCCAGGCCCAGCCGTCGATCACGGGCCACCCACGGCGAGAGGATCGTGCTGCCTAACCCTGCGAACACCAGCAGGGAGCCCAGCACCGTGGCGGTGGCCATGGCCGGCGAACCGAGGAACAGGATATATCGCTGCAGGAGAATCACTTCGAGGGCGATGAAGCCCACGCCCAGCATCGAGAAGTAAGCCAGCACGATGTAATGGATACCCGCCCCCCCACCGCCGACACGACCCAATAGCCGCAGGGGCAGAAGGATGACCAGGGCGGCCAGCAGCACCGCCTCGCCCAGGACGGCCACGGGCGGCAGATCGCCGACCGGAATCGGGCCGAACTTGCGGGCATCGATGGCCATCTCCCGGTGCTCGGCCGGCAGCGTGGCATTGTCCGGATCCAGGCGCGAAAGGATCGGCGTCACGCGATTGTAGAACGGCCGATCATCGGTGGCGGGCTCGGCCACATAGGGCAGAGATCGATAATAGGCATCGCGCCGAGCGGCAGACAGCGAAGCAATGGTCTCCAGCGTCTGCCGGCCGTTGGGGTCAGGCCGGCTCGGGGCCCAGTCCGCGCCCAGAATGGAATAGAACTCGTCAGGAGCAAACAGTACCGTCCGGTCGGTGGCCCGCACGTGGTCGGCGAGAATGCTCAACTCCTCCCGCGGGAACGGCGTCTTGCGCACCAGCAGCAAATTGTTGTTGTAGGTATTGAGGGCGCGTTCCAGGTACAAGCGACCGCGCGGCTCCAGGCCCATGCTTTCCAGGGCGTGCAGCGCGGTAGTGAACAGGCGCACACCGTTCTCGCGCGAGATGCACAGCACGCCTTCGTCGGTGAGGTGCTCGAGGTAGTCGCGGATGGCCTCCACGGTGACCAGGTAGGAATCCATGCCGGCGGCCGCGCCCGTGGAGACCATGCCCACCGCGTAGGCGCTGTTCTGCTGGATGACGTCGTACTTGTCGCGGGATCGCCGGACGAAGCTGCGGCCTTCCTCGTTGATCAGCGTGACGTTGGGCAGGTTGAACACGCCGCCCAAGTAGGCGTCGTATTCACCGCGCACGAAGTCACAGACAACGGGATCCAATTCGACGGCGGTAATGCGCTTGGTGTTGTATTTCAGGGCCCAGAGCAGTTCCTTGCCGCCGGACGCGGCAATGACCAGGGCATGCTCGCGCGGGCGCAAGGCATACGGCAGCGTGCCGGAGGACGGCTCAGGCAAAGATTCAGGCAAACGGTCGGGCTGGCCGGACCAGGGGAACATATGCGACTGCATCGACCCGCCGTCAAACCAGATCATGCGGTGATCGTCATGCTCGGCGACGTCAATGCGCGAGACGGAGCTCCAGCCGGTGCGGATGATCCGGCCGGCGTCGCGGTCCTGGAGGAACCCGCGCTTGGGAGCATGCACGATGATGCCCACGCGCGGCGCGAGAACCATCCCGAGCGCCGCCGTTACCAGCGTCGTCACTGTGGCCCCGATCAGCATGGGCCGCGTGCCCTTCCAGGCGAACACGACCGCGCTCAACGCGGTGATGACGGCGGCGGCCCAGATGGCGCCCGCACCGCCCAGGAGCCCGATGGCCGGTACCGAAAGGACTGCGCCCAGCCCCGCGCCGATCAGATCGGCCCCGTATAACCATCCGACACCGCCCTCGTCGCGACCCAACAGCGAGACGATGGCCAGGCCGACGAAAAAGAACGGCATCGTCAGGGCCACGTACCAGCACGCCAGGTACGCCAGCGTGGCGAGCTTGGCGCGGAAGAACTGGGTGAAATCCAGCGGTACAAACGAGATGACCAGGTACGCCACCCCCATGAAGAGGGCCGCGAGCAGCGCGCAGGCCGGCACCAGCGCATCCCCGCGAATGGCCCGCACCCGGGCACTGCACGCGTAGAGCACCCCGGCCAGGGCAAAGCCGAACAGGGCCGTCCCGATGACCACGTATCCCAGATGGCCGTAGTGCTGCACGAACATGACCCGGTTGCAGGTCAGCTCGAAGAGCAGAGAGGCGAAACAGAGCCAGAACATGCCGGCCAGATCGGTCCAGCTCGGCCTCGTGGATACCGCCTGGCGGGCAGCGTTGGCGGAAGTCATTGCCATTCACTCCTTTACTACGACCTGAGGCGGCGCGGTCGCGCCCAGGGCAAACACCTTCCCGTAGACGCCATATTCAAAGAGTGGTTCGGCCGTCAGGCCGGGATTCTCCTCCAGAAACTCCCGCAGCGCCCTTCGCTGACCGCGGTTGTCATCCCGGTCAAAGCAATTCCAGTCGTCAAACAGCACGATGGTCCGCTGCGTCAGCAGATCGCGAATGAAGTTCAGTACGCAAACCGTCGAAGCATAGAGGTCACAGTCAATTAAGGCGATGGAGACCCGCTCCACACCCAGCTCCCGGCACGTCCGTTCGTTCAGCGTCTGCTCGAAGAACCCTTCGACCAGAAACGTGCGGTTCCAGTCCACGCCCTTCGAGTCCAGGTTCCGGATCACCTGTTCTTTTGAGCAGGCGTACTGGCCGCGATAGAAGTCCCCGTCACGGGTCCGATCGACGCCATCCACTTCCGGCAAGCCCGCAAACGAGTCGAACCCGAAGAAACGCATCCGGTCGAACCTCCGGCGACGGGCGAGCTGCTGGGCGTACCAGAAGCTGTAACCTTTGAATATCCCGAACTCGCAGTAATCTCCCTGCACCGCCGTATTCCACTCGCCGGCCAGCTCGAAGCAGCGCTCCATGGCCGGCAGCAGTCCCGGACTGGCGGTATTGAATCCATGCACATACGAGTAATAGACCCGATGCGCCACCCGGTTCAGCCGGGTTTTCTGCAAAGCCTTAACGACCAGCGGGCGCAGTTGCACCATCGCATGGTTCCTTTCTGCATCGTTCATCGGTGCGGAAAGTGCCCCCTTCAGCCATGCAACATTCCCCCCTTTGGAGCCGCATCAGCCAGGCCCTCCGGGCGTGGCGTGCGGCTTGAACCGTTCACATGCTTTCATCAAGCCGTCACCGGGGCTTCCACGGTCTTCATCGGGCGCAATTGCCGATCGATCGGCACCGGCGATTTCACCAGGTAGTCGCCGATGGCCAGGTAATCCAGGTGGCCCTGGCAGAAGGCCCGCACCGCGTCCCGCGGCGAGCAGACGATCGGCTCTTCGTGCATGTTGAAACTGGTGTTGATCACCGTCGCAACGCCGGTCCGCTTGCGGAATTCGTCGATGATCTTCCAGTAGCTCGGGTTGTCCTCGCGGCGAACGAGCTGCGGGCGGGCCGTGCCGTCGATATGCACGACCCCCGGACAGGTCTCCTTCATCCAGTCGGTGCAATCGTAGGTGATGGTCATGAAGCGGGCCGATTCGGCGGCAGGTTTCCAATTGCGATAATGCTGCGGGGCGTACTCCCACAGGGTCGAAGGCGCGAAGGGCATAAATTCGGTGCGCCGCAGCCGCTCATTGAGCCAGTCGTTCACGGACCGGTCGGCCGGCTGGTAAAGAATGGAGCGGTTGCCCAGGGCCCGCGGCCCGTACTCCATCCGCCCGTCGAAGCGGGCCACCACATAACCCTCGGCCAGCAGGCCGGCGATCTCGGTTTCGATAGAGGCCGGGCGGGTATAGCTGAGGCCCTTTTCTTCAAGGGCGGCCTCGATTTCCTGCGGCTTGTACTGCTCGCCAAGATAGACGTCACGGATAACTTCGCGGTTCCAGTCCATGGCCGGCCCGCCGCGATTCTGAATGCAGGAGGCCAGGGCCGCGCCTACGCCCACGCCGCAATCGGTCATGCCCGGATGCACCCATACGCTCTTGACCCCGTCAATCTCCCCCACTTTCTGGTTGATGCGCACGTTGGCGAAGATGCCCCCCGCGATGGCCAGGTTGCGCGGGGTATCGGGCCCGAGGTGATGGCGGACATACTCGACCACCATCTCCTCGCAATGCTGCTGAATGCTTGCCGCCAGATCCTCCCGGGTCCAGCCAGCCGGCAATCGTTTTTCAAGCTGCCTGACCGCCGCTCGGAAAACCCGCCCGCCGACGTTGCGGATCCGCCCGTCCTGGAAGGTGATCAACGAACGCAGCAGGTCGCGGTAGATAGGCCGACCGTGGGCGGCCAAGCCGGTGATTTTGCCCTCGTGCTTCTGGGCCTTAAAACCGCACACGTGGGTCACATAGGCGTAGTAGTTGGCCAATGAATTGAAGGAGCTGGTATATCCCACCTGCACGAAGTGGCCGTTGCGGGCGACGTACACCTTCGAGGAAGCCCCGTCCCCGCCGCCGTCCATGGACACGATCAGCGCCTCTTCGTAACCACTGGTGAAATACGCGCTGGCCGCGTGGCACAGGTGATGATCGATGAACTCGACCGGCGCGCTAATGCCGAACTCCTCCCGCAAAATCCGCCGAATGGCCTTGCGCCGGGCGACGAAGAACGGCCAGCGGGCCTTGTAATACAAGGCCTCCGCGCCGGGGATAATGTCCACCAGGTAACTGAGGGCGCCGGCCGACTCAAAAACGGCGTTCCGCACGAAGCCCTTGTCCCTGGAAAACCAGCCATTGAACGGCCGCAGTCCGTCGTAGAAGTGATTGTTGACCGTCGCGCAGGCGACCCGGTCAATCTCTCCGGGCTTGACGCCGGCCAGGCGCAGCACCGCGGCAATCGATTGCCGTGGGAAGCCATAGGCCATTTTCAGCCGCGAAAGCCGCTCGTCATTGCCGGCCGCGAGAATCACGCCGTCGCACACGACGGCAGCACCGCAGGTGATTCCGTCCGTTATTCCGAGTACGAGCATGGTACGCTCCGTTCTTGGCCCCGTGAGCAAGCGAGACGAGTCAGGGCCTCGATCATCCGCTCCATCTCGCTCATCTGTCGGGGGTCCATACCCCAGTCTGTACGCCGGAGGAGCAGATCTTCCACCGTGATGGCGGACTCCTCCTTGCGCAATTGTGCGATGAATCGTTGCGCCTGGTCGGGCGACTCCCGCAACCATTGCCGGATCGCGCTCAAGGTCGGCACCGTGCGGCCCGTGGGTCGCTCGCCGTTGGATTCGGCGAGTCGAATCAACCGTCGGGCCGCGATGCTTTCCAGAACCTGACCGGCGACCCTCCGTGCGGTGGTGAACTTGACCCCCGACACGCTGAACAGACCCCGGGGTCCGCCCTGCACGGCATGGTCCATCACAACCGGCCGATCCGCCTGCCGGGCCAGTCCCGCGCGGGCGGCGGGCAAGTAACCCCAGTGGACACGCAACACGTCTTTAAGCGCCAGATCCATTCCCGGAATGGCGGCGTTCAAGTCCTCCAGGTACCGGCCCACCAGTTCGTTGTCAGGCGGTTCAGGGGCCGCTCCATCGGGCCGCGGCGCATGGTAAGTGCCGGCCAGAATCCGGCCTTTCCACGGCACGACAAAGTACATCCCCGCCCCCTTGCGACGTGGCGCAACCGCCAGGGCGGCGCTGGACAGCGGCTCCCGGTTCAGCAGCACATTGAACGCCACGGATGGGCGGAACAGTTGCGGATAATCACGATCGAAAGCCGCGGCGACCTCCCGGCACCAGGGACCGGCCGCGGTGATCACCACCGGGGCACAAAACGCCAACTTTCGGTTGTCAATCCGATCGGCGGCCTCTACCCCCGCCACGCCATCCCCCGCCCGCAACAGTCGTTCGGCCCGCACGTAATTCAGGCATGTCGCTCCGCACGCACAGGCCCAGTGCAGGCATTCGATGATCAGCCGCTGCAGATCGGGCGCGATGGCGTCATACCATACCCCCCCGCCACGCAGCCCGGCGCGATCCACTTGCGGAAATAGTTCGACCACCTCGACCGGCGTCACTACTCGCCCGGGCGGCAGGCACCGGTCCGGCCGGAGGTTCTGGTTTCGTGTCGGAGAGAGCCACGCGTTAATCGCCAGGGCCAGCCGGAAGATCGCCGGCCGCTTCAATCCCCGGCCATACAACGGCATCAGGCACGTCAACGGCTCGACCAGGTCGGGAAATTCCCGCAGCCACCATTGTCGCTCCGCGATCGACTCCCGAAACCGGGCCAGGTCCGCCTTCTGCAGATAGCGCAGCCCCCCGTGGATAATCCGGAGGCTGTTCCAGCTTGTCGCCGCGCCATAGTCGTCGCGTTCCAGCAGCAACGGCCGGAGACCGCGTCGGGCGGACTCCAGGGTCAGCATCACCCCGTAGATTCCCCCGCCCACGACCACCAGGTCGTATTGCGCTCGGGAAGCGACGATGGGATCGCGGTCGATCATGCCATTCATCCACCTTCCAGGACATAGGCCCGGCCGGGGCCATTCGTCTTGTGCTCCGGCGTTTTGTGCGCGGCTTGCCGGGAGCACACCACATCTTCCAGCCAGGCGTACAGTTGCCTCACCTGCCGGCGGCAGGACTCGACGCTGAAGTTCTCCTGCGCATATTGCCGGCCGGCCCGCCCCAGGGCGGTTCGCAATTTCGCATCCTGAATCAACCGGAGAAGAGCCGCGGAAAAGGGCGCAGGCGACGGCTCCGCCAGCATGGCCACGTGATCGTTTAACACCTGCGTATGGCTGGTAATGTGCGTAGCCAGCAGGGGCTTGCCGCTGTGCAGATATGAATACACCTTCATGGGCGTATTTCTGCCCTTGATCCGGGGGGACACGAGAATGTCCGCCTGCCGGAGCCAGCCCGCCAGTTCTCCCACCGGCCGGGGCCCCATGAACAAGACGCGTTCTGCAATGCCCAACTGTTGGCACTTCCGCTCATACCGGCGGATGTCCGCGGCCTCTCCACCGATGACCACCAGCCCCGCTTGGCCGGCTTTCGGCGCGATCAGGGCGAAGCTCTCCAGCAGCAGGTCCACGCCCTGGTAGCTTTCCAGATTGCCGACGTACATCACCAGGGGCCGGCCGACGCTCAGCGTGCGCTCCATCAGCCGGCCATCAGTCAGCACCCGTTGGTCCGCTGACGCCTCTTGGGGTACGACAGACGCGGTCTGGCCCGGTGGTGGCCCGGCGGCGTCCAGCTTTCCAGAACAGGCTTCCGCCAGCATGGCGGCATCGGGCCGCGTGGACGGGTCGCGATCCAGCAACGAGACGTCGCGAATGACCACGACCCGACGTGGCCGGTAACGAGCGATGCTCTCCGCCAGCGCGTCGCAGACCGGCACGACGGCCGTTGCACCCCGCACCACCATTCGTTCCAGGGCCCGCAGCAACGGACCGACCAGCCGCAGCCCGGCATGTTTCTCCACCATCTGCTGGGCCAGTGAAGAGTCCATGTCATACACGTACGGCAGGCCCAGCAGCGTCCGCAGCCCCCGGGCCACAAAGGCCGACTCCTCGACCGCATGGACCAGGTCATATCGATTGCGCAGGAGTAGCTTGATGATGACCGGGAGCATCAGCAGGTCGCACACGAGTTTTTTCCAGGAGAACCCTGGCCGGATGCCAGTTAACCCCTCTATCCGCGCGATCCGATGGATGCACACCCCCGGAATGGAGACATCGCGCCCCTCGTGAAAGGTGACCACGTCCACCTGGTGCCCGGCCTCGGAGAGCAGGCGCAGCATCAGCTCCACGGCGATCGGCGTGCCGCGGTCCTGATAGAAGGGCTGTGGGGCCAGCAGCAGGATCCTCATGCGTCATCATCCCCTGTTCGAACCAGCTTGAGGATTACCGGCGAGCCGAACCACCCGGTCAGGCCGGTCAGCCTCAAACCGCCCTCCAGCGCCGCACACAGCGGCCGGCAGCGCATCATCCGGTGCAGCACCATCGGCAGAGTGAATTGCGGCGCACGTTCCGCGTACTGGAAGCCATGCTGGGCACAGGCATCGAGGATGTCCTGCTCCCGGAAACAAGCGAACGGCCGGGTGTTGCCTTCCACCCGCCGTTTCAAGCCGAAAAGCCAGGGTGCGATGAAGTTGATACTCCTCGTAGAGGGATAATCGATAATGATTGCCCGGCGCGCCACGCGGCACAGTTCACCAAGCAACTGCTGCCATCTCGTCACATGCGGCAGCAGCCGAACGCTGACCGCGACATCGAACGAACGATCGGCAAAGGGGAGATCGAGGAGGCTGCCGGCCTCAAAACGGCATCGCTCGCCGTCTACCCAGGCAGCCACGCGCTCACGGCAGACGGCACCGCTGCCCACGACCGTCACGTGATGGCCCGCCCGGAGCATGGCCGCGGTCAGTTGCCCATGCCCGCCGCCGACGTCGACGATGCGGGCATGCGGAAACGGCCGGAGCATACGCAGCACCGCGCGTTCCTGGACTTCAAGGAACCAGGCGCCCACGCTCCCCGAGAAGCGGCGCGCATACTCCGCCGAGGAGGTGGCGATATCAGGCGTTTCCGGGCAGACGGCCGGCATCATCCTATGCGCCTCCTGTCAGATCGAAGACCGCGCGAATGAGTCCGGCGGATGTCAGCAGCCCCAGCCCGACACCGGCCAACCGCTGACAAGGCGGCCCGATGGTGATCTTCCTGGTGCATTGGCGGGTGACATCACGTTTGAGCAGGCCCTGCTGCATGTACCATTCGGCGGTCTGCGCCAAACCCTCCTCCAGTTCGACTTTCGGCGCGTAGCCGATTTCGCTGCGGGCCCTGGAGATATCGAAAGCGCGGCTCTTGCGGAAGAAATCCACCCGTCGGCGGAAGAGTGGCGGAGACAATCCCAACGGCTTGCACACGAATTCGCAGGCGGCGGCAGTCGCATACACGGGCCAGAACGGCACGCGGCACATGGTCGGACGGACGTTGAGCACCCCGGCAATCAGTTCGATGAGTTCCCGTAACGTGGTGTAGCGCGGCCCGGCGAGGATGTAGGTCCGCCCGATGGCCTCTGGGCGCGTGCCGCACAGGATGATCCCGTCAACCAAATCATCGATGTGGACGAGGTGATAAAGCACGTCGCCGGCCCCGACCATGACAAACCGCTGCCGTTGGATCGCTTTGAACAGTTTGAGAAAACGCAGGTCGCCGGGCCCGTAGATCCCGCTGGGGCGAAAGATGGTGATGGGCAGCCGGCCCTTCTCCAGCGCATGGCGAACGAATTGCTCGGCCGCGGCCTTGGATTCCTGGTAATCATCGCCCGGCGCGAAAGGAGCGTCCTCGTTGGCGGGCGGATGGCGCACGTCGCCATGCACTCCCACCGTGCTGCAATGCACAAACCGGCCCACATCGGCGCGAATGGACGCGGCCAGGAGGTTACGCGTACCCCCCAGGTTGTCGGCGAAGAGGTCCGCGCGGGACGCCCGCCCGTCACGGTAAAGGGCGGCAATGTGATAGACTGTCTCCACGCCTTTAAGGGCGTTTCGCAGCGAGGACCGGTCGCGCAGATCGCCCCTGACCGGCTCGACGCCCGCACTCAACAGGGCATCGACGGGACGCTGGGGACGAACCAGGGCCTTGACGCGGTGTCCCTCGGCGGCTAATCGCTTGCACAGATACCCGCCGGTGAAACCGCTGGCGCCGGTGACCAGGATACGCTGCATATTTCCCTCAATTCTCCCGCGAGAGAACCGGAACGGTGCCGCTCACGTCTGCCATGTCCGCACCGGCCCCCAGATGCGGGCACGCTCTCAGGGCTGCCTGGGAGGCGATGAAACCCGTCATCGTCTCAAGGGTACCAAATACTTCCAACGGACGCGGGTGACCATGCAGGGCCGCCTTAATGCGCGATCCTGCACGCGCAAGCTCGATATCGTCCCGCAGACGGAAGCCATACGCCCCCACCCGCTCCACCTGTCCGGCCAACGGAAGCGGGTCGCTGCCGGGCAGAACCATGAATCCGCGGCGCTCGGCCCAGGTGAGCAGCCTGGGCCGGCCCAGCAGCCCCGCCCGTCCGCCGTTATCACCCAGGAACAGCCCGGATGGTTCGGTCGATTGAACTAGCCGGCGTATGACCTTGCCTCGCCCCAGCCACCACTTGCCGAACCCCCAGGGCAGGACCACCAGCGCGTTCGCCTCGCGGGCCGCCGCAACAGCCTCTTCCAGCGCGAGCCCGTCCGGGACCCGGGCGGTGCAGCCCAGGGCCAGGATTTCGAGTCCCTCGCACGTGACGACCTGCCGGCCGGCAATCAGGGCCAGCCGGGGCACGTCATCTCGCCAAACCACCAGGCCCCCCTCTTCCTCCGAGCGCCGAACCGCCAGCCTGCCTCCCTGGCAGGACCGCCGTTCCTTCAGAGCCAGCAGCACCCCCAGGCTGTCCTGGCCGGCGCAGTCGGCCAGCATCAGGCAGCCGGGCATCTGGGCAGGCAATCCCAGGCGCCTCGCTCCCGCCTCGAAATTACCTATTGCAGCATCGAGGAACATTCCCGGATCGAAGCAGCGGTGCAAATGCGCATGCGCATCAACCAGCACGCCGCTTTGGGAGGCCGGCAATGTGATTCCGTTAACCAGATCCATACCTGACTCGCTCTCCCGACGTATGCGCGTGACCGACCCGGCCGCCAAGGCCCCCCTTGGGCCGCTCAGAGACTCTTCACGGTGGTGTCGGCGTTCTTCTGGCAACGATATATCGCCCGGATCCGATAGGGTGGCTGCCCGCGATTCTCGTGGTAGATGCGCACCAGCAATTCGGCGAGCAACCCGAAAGCAAGACATTGAATGCTGAAGAACGTAAGCAATCCGGCGAGCGAGACCAGGATATTATTGTTGAGGTTCAGCCCCTGCGGCTGGCCGAAATAACCGAACTTCTGCCCCACGGCCACCATCATCACCAGGACCACAAGGGCCATGGTGACCAGGCCGATCTTGCCGAAAAAGTACAGCGGCTTGGTCATGTAGGTGCCGAAGAACTTCACCGTTACCAGGTCGAGGACCACCTTGAGGGTCCGGCGCAGCCCGTACTTGGTCTGGCCGTGCAGCCGGGGCCGGTGGTTGACCACCATCTCGGTGATCTTGGCGCCGTTCCAGGCGGCCAGGGCCGGCAGGAAGCGGTGCAGCTCGCTGTACAGGCTGACGCCTTCCAGCGTCTCCCGGCGGTAGGCCTTCATGGTGCAGCCGAAATCGTGCAGACTGACGCCGGTGGCGTAGCGGATCAGCCGGTTGGCGGCCTGCGAGGGGATCCGGCGAGTCCAAAGCTTGTCCTGCCTCGCCTTCCGCCAACCACTGACGATGTCGCAGCGGGTTGGTGCATCGAGCCGGGCCAGCAGCGCGGGAATGTCGTGCGGATCGTTCTGAAGGTCGGCATCCATGGGAATCAACACCCGGCCGCGACTGTGGCGGAAGCCGGCGGCCAGGGCCGCGGTTTGGCCGAAGTTCCTGCGGAGGGCAATGATGGTGACGCGGGGATCGTCGCCGCAACAGGTTCGCAGGCGTTCCAGCGTTCGATCCTTGCTGCCGTCATCGATGAAAAGGATCTCATAATCCAGCCCGGCTTCTTCGAGGACTTCGTGCAACTCCGTGTAGAGCGGCGCGATATTGTCCTCTTCGTTCATGACCGGGATGATGATGGAGAGATCACAGAGCTGGTCCGAGTTTCCAATGGCCGGCTCCAGATCGAGATCGTTGATTCCGATGGCACTTGCTCGCATGGTACTCGCTTTCCGCGTTTCACGGGGCGGAGGCCATGGGGCCCTCTCACCAGAATGATTCCGCGCACGTCCGTTGATGCAGCGGGCGCATGGCGCCACTGGAGTTGCGCATCCTGCGATTTGTCTTCAGGACAATGGGACGGACGAAGATCTTCTGCCAAAACCCGGTGCGTTTACGGCCGTCTCGCCCCCTCGTGAAAAGAGGTTGATATAATTGATACGAGCCGATTCGGACCAAAGTCAAATTATGTCATCACCAATTTCTCACTCCGCCGTCTGGTTCGCGCTGTGGCCTCCGGTTCGAAAACGGGTCGCGCATCTTCCCAGGTCCCGACGCATTCTGATCGGATTATCCGTGCTGGCGGCGTTGCTGGCCCCGGATCTCGACGCTCTTCCCGCCCTCCTGTCCGGCGAGCCGATCACCGGTTTTCATAACCGCGGCTCACACAGTCTCCTGGCCGCAGCCATCCTGGCCATACCCTTCACGCTGATCTGCAGCCTGCTGGCCGGGGGAAACTGGAAGTTCTTCTGGCTGATTGGGTTCCTGGCCGGTTTATCGCACGTCGTGATCGACGCACTCACCTTCGGCCGAGGGGTGCAGTTGCTCTGGCCGTTCACCGATGCGCGTTACGGGGGGCACTTTTACGTTTTGTACGGGGTCCGGCATTCAGTGAAAGCCCCGCTGGGCTCTCACGTCCTTACCGTGGTCAACGATCTGGCCTTTGCGGCCCTTCTCTGGATGACCGTTCATTGGACGCAACATCGGAAGCGTCACCGGCTCCGCGCGCATCGCGAGGCGGGACAAATCGATACACATGCACCGACGATGAAGGTTGTACCACCCGCAGATTGAAATACGCTTTCAGCTCAGCCGTATCATCAAGCCACCTCTGCCGTCTGCGCCCGAAGCCGTCCCGGGCCTCGATGACCAGCCATGCGGGGCCTGGCAGCGCCCGCAAGGCATCGACTGTCGGCAGGCCGGCGATGACGCTGCCATCCTCCAGATAGTACCGTCCGATCAGCGATTCGATGATAATCGTCTTGCCGTCAGGAGAGGGCAGCGACGTTCCCGGCACGTAGACCGGCTCTCCCGGCTGGCGATATTGGGCCACGTAGGCAAACGCCTCCCGCCAGCGTTCATGATAGCCGTAACCGGCCGTGTAATAGGTGTAGTCCGTGAAAGCCATGATGGTCAGCAGGATGCCCGGCAGGGTCGCCGCGGCCAGCCGTCCCACCCGCTCGCGAAGCGTTTCATAGAGCAGGCCGCATCCCATCGCGGCGAGCACCAGAAAGGGAAACAAGCTCACAAAGGTATAGCGCAAACCTACGTAACTCTTTGTCGCAGCGGCGGCAAACACCAGAATCGGAAGTATGCCGGCCAGCACCAGGTAGATCGCCAGCCGGCGGCGGGTTGCAAGCATTGACGGGAGGAACAGCACCGCGGTCAGGGCCACGGCCGGCATAATCAGGTAAATCGAGCCCACGACCATCTTGACGGGCGAGTTGTAGGTGTCGCCGATGAACTGCGCCCACTGCCCCGTGCGTTCCTTCACGTCCAGTCGCAGAACCAGCGCGCAGATGGCCAGGACGGCCGCGAAGCCGATCCAGCCTGTCCATCCCAGGCGGACCGGCTCCTTACGGATGAGGCCCACCAGCCAGTCAGCGCCCACAACCATGAGAATCACCAGGGCCGGGGGCTGGGTCAGAAAGGCGAGCAAGAGCATGACCAAGGCCCCCACCATCCGTCCGCGGGAGCCTGTCTGCGTGGCCCTGAAGTACCAGACCAGACACAAGTTATAAAAAAGAAACTGTTGTGTGTAGAAGCGTGCCGCCTGCGACCAATACAAATGCCAGGGAGCGACCGCCAGGAACAACCCCAGTATGCCCGCGGCCCGCGCGCCCACCAGCGGGTAGCACGCCAGCGCCAGGCAGGGGATCGACACGATGCCCATGATCGCCGAAGCCAGACGAGCGCGGCCCTCCGTGATGCCCATGGCTCGCCATTGGTCCGGGTGTGCCACCGGAATCTGATTCGGCGGGATACCCTGAAGCCACAAGGTCACGGCCGTCGGCAGATAGCCAAATACCTTGCTCCGGTTAATTTCCGTCAACTGCGCGCAGTCACGGATGGTTTTGAGTTCGTCTTCCCAGAAGCTGGCGGAATCGAGATGAAAAAGACGTAACCCCGCGCCCAGCAGCGTCGCAGTCAGGATAGCCCCGGCCAGCCATCGCCGGGTGGCGTCTCGCGTTATGTTACTGGCAAGCGTTGCCGGCCCTGTCTCGGAAGACTCCCGGGCCGGCGCGGAGATGTCAGTGGTTCGCATAACTTACGGTATGGATGGAAGCACCGGATTTTCAAGCGCACCACCCGACAACCTCATCTATCTCTCGAAGATTGGGATTACCGTGACTGGCTTTAGGACCGCGCGCAAAGTCCGCCGCCGTCGCCCGGGCGACGGGCGCCCTGCCACTCGTTCCGCCAGGTGGCTCGCGGAACCGAGGAACTCGAAAGGCCACGGACTTTCACCGCGGGCCGCAGCCGCCGGCGCCCTGCGAACCAACCGACGACTCAACTGCGGGCCGGCCTCGGCTTGACTTCCACCGTTATCTCATCGGGTTTGGAGCCTTTGCGGAACTTCACCACGTGATGCTTGAAGCGGAAGCGAGCCACATCCGGTGGGCCAAGGAACGGCTGTAACTTCTTCGCGATTCGCGGATCCTTGAAATCATCGACCACCAGCCAGTCGCCGGGCAGCGTGATTGGTTGAGCCGGTGGGCTCGATGCATCCGCCGGCGTACCCGCCTCGGGCGTGCCAGACCGGCCTGCGTGCTGGTCGTACAGGCGGCGGGCGATGATACAGGTCGCCCCCGCGGCTACGCGGTCGCGGATGGCCGTGAAGGTTTCAGCGGAAAGGGCGTGGCCGCAAACAATCAGGCAATCCACGTTCTTGAGATGCCTGGGGCCCACGCGGTGGTCAAAAACCGCCACGCTGTCGATGGGAACAAAGAAGTCCTCCAGACCCTTGGGGTAGACGCGCGGATTGTTAATCGAGATCGCACCGGGCTTGGCCCCCCCGTGGGTCAGGATAGGCCAGACCTGCAGCCACTCGCCTGCCGGTTCGTCCATCGGCATCTCACGGTTGCCCAGCAGGCGATCGCGCGATTCCACCTCACCCTGGCCTGGCGGGGGCGAGAACTGGCCCCAGCCTCCATCCGGCAGGCGGATAATGGCCATGCGAGGGTCGTAATCCTGCCAACGGATCGGACGCGGGTGGGCGGGCACGTACTCGCGGTAACACTCGCGGACCACCCGGCCGTGGACGGTGAGACGATATTCGTCCGCACTCGTCCACACCAGCAGCGAACCCTTCGGTTCGGCCTGCGGGTGCCGCGGCTGCCACTCGGGAAAGTCGAGATTCTCGACATAGATGGTTTCCGCGCCCAGCCAATACCCCATCATCAACGCGGAGCGCAGGGCCTCCGGCGAGTGGCCGGGATAGCCGCCGCGGCACCACAGATCCGGCGAGGCCCACAGGCTCGTGCCAGTATCTTCGTATTGAATGGCCGCCCCCATGGCAATCGACATGACCACGGAACCGATGTTCTCCTTGAGCAGTTTGGGCGCCACGATCCAACCGGCGCGGGCGAAGATGTGGAACATGTCTGGCCACACCTGCTCAGTCTGAGGGCGGACCTGCCCGCGATAATGCTCCTCAAAAATCCGGCGGGACTCGGCGACCAGCCGTTCATAGGCAACCTCCAGCGGCAGGCCGTGCGTGGGCACCAGGAACGGCTGGTCAAAATTATCCTTTGGGGTATTGGCGTACTTGTTGTTCGAAAGGATCATGTGCTCGCATTCGTCATACGTGATGGCCAGCAGCGCCGGTTTGCCGGGCTTGGCCGGCGGAAGCAGCGGCGCGAGCCACTCCATGCGAATGTCCCAGCGATGCGCGCCGTTGGGATGCTCAAACTCGTTCACGCCGGGCGTGATTTCCTTGCGCTCCCGCCAGTTGGAAATTTCCACGTTGATGGCGTACTCGCAGCCATGCTTGCGGAAGGCGTCGTCCAGGGCGGCGCACAGTTTGCCCGTTCGCGCCGCATTATCCGCGCCGGCATTGGTGACCGGCCAGAAATGCATGGAGACGAAGCGGGCGCCCAGATCGTCCAGGGCACGGAAAAAGGCGGGATACTCCCACGGATATCTGTGGAGAGTGGTTTGATGATACGACCCGGCGTCATCGACGCCCAGACGCACAGGGACGGATACGGGGGCGTCCCCGGCGGCCAGACAAAATCCCGATAGCAACAGCACGCTGGAGGTAAATAGTGTTTGAATCATGGCGGCATTATACGAACCGACCGGCCGACCGCCATCACTCCGCGCGGGCATTTCGAACCTGGTGAGAATCGGCTCGCAAAGATGTGAATCCCCGCTCTTTCAGCAGTGCTGGACCATATCCCGCGCTGCCCGATGGTTGGTGACGATCATCCGCGGCCGACTTCTTGCCGGATTGCGAGCTTGACTCACGCGATCATGCGGAAGGGTTCGCATCGGTCGGACAGGGGCTGCGCATGGCAGGAGCCGCCCCTCCGGAGCGGCTCATTACCCCGTGGAGACGAGCCGCCTCGTGGGCGGCCAGGCCACGGTAAGGCGGCACGCAGGTGTAGCTATCGGGTCACGAATTCAACCTGTGCGATCTCGGACTGGCGTCCCTTTACGTTGAGCACCAGCAAATACTTCTGACCGGGGGTGAGCTTGACGCCGTCGATCGCCTCGTTGCGGCCATTCTGAACCCCAATCTTTCCACCCGGCCGGCCCAGGGCCAGCTCAGTGCCCGGGCGAATCTCCGCCTGGGAATTGGGGTCGGTGGAATAGATCGAATAGTCGGCCTGCGGAGCAGTCCGACCGTCAGTCCCCTGCCGGAAAATACCGACACTCACCGCCTCGGGCTTGCCGAACCTGTTGTTGGCGATCTCATACTTGAGACGCGGCGCAGTCGAGATCGGACGGGACACTCGCCAGTTCGAGATGCCGGGCGTGGGCACCTGGGTCGGCACCGGCTGAGCCGGCTGACCGTCCAGCCACACCCGCAGATAGGACGGCGAATTCACCGGCCCGGGATTACCTGCCGGTTCAAGCCGCGCCGTCTCGGCCTGAGAAGGACCAACAGCCGGATCCGCACTGTTTCCACTGCAGCCGGCCAGAGCCACCAGTACGCCACTGACAACCATCGTTAACGGAATGCGAGGATTCATCTCGTCTCCTTTCAACCGAAAAAGGGAAATGCCTCATGCGACCGCTACTGATGAGTTATTTCCCGGTAGCTCAGCAAGTCAACAAAGTTGGTCAGTTGTCAGTGGTCAGTTGTCAGTTGCGGGGTCGAAAAGCGAGGTTCCGGGCGGGCATGAACAAGCTTTCATGCGCGCACCACTGTTCGAAGGAATGCACGCCAAGGGGCAGAGGCAGGATTGGAGAGGCGTACGAGAGGCCTTTTTCAAGAAAGAACGCCCGCGCGCAAAAAAAGCACCGGCGAGACGCCGGTGCCACACTTATCTCTTCACACTTATCACTTATCCTTCCTCCCCGATCTGCGCTTCACTTCTTTTTCTCGATCTTCGCCCAGGTGTCCTTCAGCGTGACGGTGCGGTTGAAGACCAGCCGCTCGGCTGTGGAATCGGGATCGACGCAGAAGTAGCCGTGGCGCTCGAACTGATAGCGGGTGCCGGGGGCGGCGCCTTTCACGCTCGGCTCAAGCTTCGCGCCAGCCAGAATCTCCAGGGACTTGGGATTGAGGTTGTTCAACCAAGCGGGGCGAGCAGACGCATCCGCCGGCCCGCCGCCGGCCGTCTCGTGGGCCGGATCGGCGTCCAGCGATCCGGAACCGGCCAGCATTTCATACTCGTCGGGCGCATCATCCGTTGCGGATTGTCCGGCAGCTTGCGCCCCCCTCCCCTTGTCCCCTTGTTTCCTTGTCCCCTTGTCATCCCCCTGACCCGCCGAATTGTCAGGCACATCGATCTCGTCCGGATCGGGCTTGGTGAACAGGTGGTCGTACAGCCGGACCTCGCAATCCACCGCATGCGCGGCGCTGACCCAATGAATCGTTCCTTTGACCTTCCGCCCATCCGGCGCGTCGCCGCCGCGCGTGGCGGGATCATACGTGCAATGCACCTCGGTCACCGCGCCCGTGACCGGATCCTTGACCACGCCGGTACACTTCACGAAATAGGCGTAGCGCAGCCGCACCTCCTGGCCAGGGAAGAGACGGAAATACTTGGGCGGCGGCACCTCGCGGAAGTCATCCTGCTCGATGTAGAGCACCTTCGAGAACGGCACCTTGCGCGTGCCTGCCGCCGGATCCTCGGGATTATTGATGGCGTCCAGTTCCTCAACCTGGCCCTCCGGGTAGTTATCGATGACCAGCTTGAGCGGCCGGAGCACGCCCATCACGCGCGGGGCGCGCTTATTGAGATCGTCGCGGATTGCGTTTTCGAGCACGGCCACGTCCACCGTGGAATTGAACTTGGCCACGCCGATCCGCCGGGCGAACTCGCGCAGCGCCTCGGGCGTGTAGCCGCGGCGCCGCAGGCCGGAGATGGTCGGCATGCGCGGGTCGTCCCAGCCGCGCACATGGCCCTCCTTAACCAGGTAGAGGAGCTTGCGCTTGCTCATGACCGTGTAGGTCAACTCCAGCCGGGCGAACTCGATTTGGCGAGGACGATAGTTGACGCCTTTGGGGGCCCCGCCCAACTCACGGATGGTGTCGATGAACCAGTCATACAACGGCCGGTGGTTCTCGAACTCCAGCGTGCAGATGGAATGGGTGATGCCCTCGATCCAGTCGCTCTGACCGTGGGCCCAGTCATACATCGGATAGATGCACCACTTGTCGCCGGTGCGATGGTGCGTGGCGCGAAGAATGCGATAGAGCACCGGATCGCGCAGGTTGAGGTTGGGCGACGCCATGTCGATCTTGGCCCGCAGGGTCCGCGACCCGTCCGGAAATTCGCCTTTCTTCATCCGTTCGAACAGGTCGAGATTCTCCTCCACGCTGCGGTTGCGGAAAGGACTTTCCTTGCCCGGCCGGGTGAGCGTGCCGCGATATTCGCGAACCTGCTCGGGGGTCAGATCGCAGACATAGGCCTTGCCGGCCTTGATCAGCAGGATGGCCCATTCGTAAAGCTGGTCGAAGTAATCGGAAGCATAGTAGAGGTGCTGCCCCCAGTCGAACCCCAGCCAGCGGACGTCCTCCATGATGGAGTTGACGTATTCCTGCTCCTCCTTGGAGGGATTGGTGTCGTCAAACCGGAGGTGCGTCCGCCCGCCATACTTGAGCCCCAGCCCGAAATTCAGACAGATGCTCTTGCAGTGGCCGATGTGCAGATAGCCGTTGGGCTCCGGCGGAAAGCGCGTAATGACCGTCCCGCCCCGCTGACCCGTTCGAAGCTCCTCCTCGATGATATCTTCGATGAAGTTCGTGGGAGTCCGGCCGGTTTCCTCAGCAGCCATGTCGTGCGTCCTTGTTCTCGTTACTCTTGTGCTTGCAAACTGTTAAGTTCCGCGCAGCGGCGAAACGATCGGTGGGACATTATATGCCGGCGGCAATCGGGGGCCAGAGGCGCGCCCGCCCCGCCCCCGGCG
>JAAXZI010000036.1 GCA_012719955.1 Phycisphaerae bacterium
CCGCACACGCTCGCAAGCGGTGCGGCGCCGCTACTTCCTGCTGGTGATCACGTTCACGGGCTCGACCAACTGCTCCGTCTCCTTCGACTGGCACTTGGGGCAGGCCGGCCGGGGCTCGCGCTCGTGCTCGGAGAGGCTGGTGATCACTTCGAACGTGTGCCCGCACTTGCGGCACTTGTAATCGTAAGTGGCCATGGCAGTACTCCTGACAGAAAGTGAACGTCCTTCCCTTTATTATTACCCTCCCGATGGACGGGCAACGCCCCGGACTCGCCCTGGAGCTGATGTGTGAAGCGCGCACCTGCGCTCCTCATCGTCGTGATCGGCCCTTCCGAAGCCATACCCCTGAAGTTGGAAATCACTGCTGAGCTGACGCATCGCCCGGAACGGCTGAACCCTGCTGACCGGGGGCCTTGGGCACCCGACAACCCAGCAAGACCTGCCCAAGTTGGCAATGGAAACCGTAAGAGCTCATAGACTCCGACCCCAGGTCTCGCTCCGGCTGAATCCCCGGTTTCAGAAATCGTGACCCGCAGGTTCAGAGAACCTGGGCCACCCGCGTCAGGATTGCGAGCCGGCCCGCAGGTCGGTAATCCGCGATGCATGCGCAGAAAAAAGCCCGCGGCTTGGGAACCGCGGGCTTGGTTGGTAAACACCTGCATCCTTTGACCGGATTTGACCGGAACAACCGGCACGGAGGCCGGCGGCTACAGCATCAGGTGGCTTCGGCAGTACCGGCCGCACCGGCAACCGCCGGGGTCTCGGCAGCCGCGGCGGTCTCGTCGACGAGGCCCTGGAAGACCAGTTGCGTCTCGCCGTCTTCGTTTTCGCGGGCAGTGACCACGATGCGGTTCTTGCCCTTGTATTCGCCGCGGAGAATGGCCTCGGACAGCGGGTCCTCGATCTTGTTCTCGATGGCCCGGCGAAGCGGACGGGCGCCGAACTTCTCGTCGGTGCCGGACTCGATCAGGAAGTCCTTGGCTGACTGCTCCAGGTGGAGGGTCAGGCCGCGCTCGGCCAGGCGCTTGGCCACCTTGGCCGCCTCCAGATCCACGATGTGGATCAGGTCGTCGTGGGTGAGCTTGCGGAAGACCACCAGCTCGTCCACGCGGTTGATGAACTCCGGCCGGAAGTAGCGCTCCACCTCGTTCTGGAGCATGACCTTCATCTTCTCGTAGCTGACGTTGTCGTCGCGCTTGCCGAAGCCGAACTCACCCTGGCTGGTGATGCGGTCCGCACCGATGTTGCTGGTCATGATCAGGATGGTGTTCTTGAAGTCCACGTGCCGCCCGAACGAGTCGGTCAGCCGGCCTTCCTCCATGATCTGCAGCAGCATATTGAACACGTCGGGATGGGCCTTCTCGATTTCATCGAGCAGGACCACGCTGTACGGCCGACGGCGGATGCGCTCGGTGAGCTGGCCGCCCTCTTCGTAACCGACGTAGCCCGGGGGCGCGCCGATGAGCCGGCTGACGTTGTGCTTCTCCATGAACTCGCTCATGTCCAGGATGACGAGGGCGTCCTCGTTGCCGAACATGAACTCGGCCAGGCACTTGGCCAGGTACGTCTTGCCCACGCCGGACGGGCCGATAAAGATGAAGCTGCCCATCGGACGGTTGGGATCCTTCAGGCCGCTGCGCGACCGCCGAACCGCGCGGGCCACGGCCCGCACCGCCTCGTCCTGGCTGACGACGCGCTTGTGCAGCTCGTCCTCCAGCCGGAGCAGACGTTCGACCTCGTCCTTCTCGACCCGGGTCAGCGGCACGCCGGTCATGCGCGACACGACCTCGGCGATGGTCTCGTCATCGACGATGCCATCCACTTCCTTGGCCCGGTCGCGCCACTCGCGCATCATCTCTTCCTTCTTGGCGCGGGCGACTTCGGCCTTGTCACGCAGCTCCGCTGCGCGCTCGTAGTCGGCGTTCTTGACCGCCTCGTCCTTCTCCATGAGCAGCCGTTCGATCTCGCGTTCGATCTCCGTAAGATTCGGCGGCTTGGTCATGCTGCGCAGGCGGATGCTCGCACCGGCCTCGTCGATGACGTCAATGGCCTTGTCCGGCTGGACGCGGCCAGTGATGTAGCGGTTGGACAGCTCCACGGCCGCGGCGATCGCCTCGTCGGTGATCTGAACGCGGTGGTGAGCTTCGTAACGGTCGCGCAGCCCCTGCAGGATGAGGGCCGTCTCCTCCCGGCTGGGCTGCTCGACGATGATCTGCTGAAAACGGCGTTCGAGCGCGCCGTCCTTCTCGATGTACTTGCGGTACTCATCCAGCGTGGTCGCACCGATGCACTGGATCTCGCCGCGCGAGAGGGCCGGCTTGAGCACGTTGGAGGCATCAATGGCGCCTTCCGCGCCGCCCGCTCCGACCAGCGTGTGCAGCTCGTCAATGAACAGGATGACGTTGCGGGCCCGGCGGACCTCGTTCATGACCGCCTTGATCCGCTCCTCGAACTGGCCGCGGTACTTGGTGCCGGCCACCATCATGGCCAGGTCCAGGACCACAATGCGCCGATCGGCGAGAATCTCGGGGATTTCGCCGCTGACGATCTTCTGGGCCAGACCCTCAACAATGGCGGTCTTGCCCACGCCGGCCTCACCCAGCAGCACCGGGTTGTTCTTTTGACGCCGGCACAGGATCTGGATCACTCGCTCGATCTCGCGCTGCCGGCCAATGACCGGGTCGAGCTTGCCTTCCCGGGCCATCTCGGTCAGGTCGCGGCCGAACGAATCCAGGGCCGGGGTCTTGCTCTTGCCCTTTTTGGTGGTTTCGGGCCCGCCGCCACCGCCGCCACTGGCCTGCTCGACGGTATCGTCGCTCTCATTGGCCGCGCCGAGCAGGTTCAGAACCTCTTCACGGACATCTTCAAGCTTGAGCCCCAGGTTCATGAGCACCTGGGCCGCGACGCCGTCCTGCTCCCGCAGGAGGCCCAGCAGCAGATGTTCAGTGCCGACGTAGTTGTGGTTGAGGTTACGGGCCTCTTCAATGGCGTATTCGATGACCTTTTTGGCCCGCGGAGTCTGGGGCAACTTGCCCATTGTGACCATGTCCGGACCGCGCTTGACCAGCTTCTCCACTTCGAGCCGGACCTTGCGCAAGTCAACGTCAAGGTTCTTAAGGACGTTCGCCCCGACCCCTGAACCTTCCTTCACCAGCCCCAGCAGGATGTGCTCGGTGCCAATGTACTCGTGATTGAATCGCTGCGCCTCCTGGTTGGCCAGGGCCATAACCTTTCGAGCGCGATCAGTGAATCTTTCGAACATGAAATCCTCGCTTCCAGCCGGTCCACTCTCGCATCAAACTTCGGAAATCTGCGAGGGTTAAAAACGGGCCGGGGATGGGTAGGAGCAATCTCTCAGTAAACAGAAGATTCTAGCACCATCTGAACACTCCTTCAACCAATGCGATAACTGCACGGGACGCTCGCAAAGCACCCCGACACGCACGCAAGCTCGCGATTCTTATCGGTTTAACTCAAGCAGGGGTTGTGGTGAAAGTGAGCTCGGCGCGCGGTCTATCAGAGCTGATCGAGGGCTTGACGGATTTCCGCCGAGTAGCGCTGCTGGATATCAAGCTGCTGAGCTTCGAGCCAAGCTCGGCGGGCTCGCGCGGTTCTGCCCGTCTGGGTGAGCAGACGGGCCCACAACACGCGCGTGGGAACATCGGCATCATCGATGGATAAGGCCACGCGCAAAGGGGACTGGGCCGCCGCGAATTCGCCGCGGGCCAGGGCTTTTTCAGCCAGATCGCGCAGGGCCTGTAACTCGGCCGGCAGGTTGGGATCCCGCAGGAGGCGGATCCGGCCGATCAGCAGCCCCTGCCCCGCGAGCCAGGCAGCCAGGGCCAGGCCCCCGCCGGTCAGCGTCACCCAGCGGGGAAGGCTCATCGGGGCCAGAACGCTCCCACAGATGGCCACTTCGGCCCCCAATCCAAACCA
Source organism: Phycisphaerae bacterium (assembly GCA_012719955.1). Taxonomy (GTDB): domain Bacteria; phylum Planctomycetota; class Phycisphaerae; order UBA1845; family PWPN01; genus JAAXZI01. The sequence continues at coordinate 3,937 of JAAXZI010000036.1, forward strand.
TAAGGCCACCGCCAGCCCCAGCCAGACCCGTCCCAAGGCAATCAGGCCGGTGCCGGGCACCAGCAGGTTCATCAGAATGGCGAGCCAGAAACGTCTCACGGCGGGCATTATACGGAAAGAAACCATCAGCAGCCTCCCCGGCATGAATTCGAGTCGAGCCCCTTGGCCGGGCGGAACTTCCGTTGGATCCCAGGCCGGCTCGCGGGCCTCGTTCCCGCCCCACCCGGGTGTGGCAATTCTTTATGACAGGTTGACGCGGGGCCCCGGAGGGCGTGTATCTTGCACGCCTTTGAGGCGGGCAGGATGCCCGCCCCCCGATACGCCGGCCGTTTCACCATAGTCCTTTGCCAGCCCCCCATCTCGAGGACCGCTCTTGACGGTCTCCACGCAGTGCATAAGGTGGCACATTGAGTTCTGAGGCAATAGACGCGAGTGGAGAACCAATATGCGAACCAGCATGAAACGCGCAGCGGTGGCCGGTTGTCTGTGGGCGGTGGTCCTGAGCGGATGCGATACGGGGGCCGGGCCTGAGCGGGCCGCGGCCGGTCGGACTCGCGGAGCGGCGGATTTTGCCACCCGCCCGTTCGAGGGGGTCTCGTTGACCGAACTCCGACCAGTGGCGGAGCGGGTCTTTCGCTCGTACTTCCGCATGGACGCCGCCTCTTCCTCGGCGACGGAGTGGGTGGCCTTCCCCACCAACATCGATCCGCGCGAGCCCGCTGGGCCGAATGTTGAGCCAACGGCACTCACCGAGGACACGGCGGCCGAGGAGCGGCCACGCGAGACGATGGGCGACGTGATCGGCCTTGCCCCCCGCCGGTATCGGCGCACGGCTGAAATGCGCCTGGTGCCGGACCAGGATCGAGTGGTGGTCCAGGTCCGCGTGGGCATACAGCGGCTGACCACCACGGAACGTGCGGCCTTCGCCCGCGAGCGCGGCGACGATCGACCGACGGATACGGCCATTGACCGGCTGGGGCCCACCTCCCCGGCCACGCGCGAAGAATGGCGGGATTACCGGCGGGACCGCGGTCTGGAACAGGAGATTCTCAACGCGATCCAGGCGGGCCTGGCCACCACGCAGCCAGCGGCGGAATGAGATGAAAAGTGCGGCTTAACCGCTCCGGCCCAACTATAATGACCGGTTTGACGAGGAGCTGACCGCCGTGTCTATTGACGTTGAACTCGGGAAAGACGTGGACTTGGATCGTATTGCCGCCGCCGTCCGCGAGATTCTGCTGGCCGTGGGCGAAGACCCCGACCGCGAGGGCCTGCAGGACACGCCCATGCGCGTCGCGCGGATGTACGCGGAATTGTTCGCAGGCTTGCGCACGGACCCCGCGGCGCATCTGACGACGGTTTTCACGGAGCAATATGACGAGCTGGTGGTGCTGCGCGATATTCCGTTTAACTCGCTGTGCGAGCATCATTTGATGCCGTTCGAGGGCGTGGCTCACGTGGCCTATCTTCCCAACGGAAAGATCGCGGGTATTTCCAAGCTGGCGCGCGTGGTGGACGCCTTTGCCAACCGGCCGCAGGTCCAGGAGCGGCTTACCAACCAGATTGCCGATCTGCTGGAGGAACGGCTGGACGCCAAGGGCGTGGCCGTGATCATGAAAGCGACGCATACCTGCATGACCTGCCGGGGCGTCAAGAAGCCGGGCAGCCTCATGGTGACGTCGGCGCTGCGCGGGCGGTGCAAGTCAGACGCCCGCACCCGCAGCGAGGTCATGGTGCTCCTGGGTGATCCCAATACGGCCCGCTGACGTTCTCCCCTGATCGGAAACCTTCCCGTGCTAAAATGGCCCGGGGCCGGCAGCGGGAATTTCTTCCGCTGAGAGTCGGGTGTTGCCGTTGGGCGGATGGTTTAACCATGCCGGTGATGAAAGACGAGGCCGTGGCGCTCCGGCGGATCGACTATTCCGAGACCTCCCAGGTTCTGCTCTTCCTCACCCGGGGGCATGGGCCGCGGCGTCTGCTGGCCAAGGGAATCAAGCGGGGCACCAAGCAGAAATTCGCCACGGGCATCGATCTTCTCGAACACGGGCGAGTGGTCTTTGCGGTGCGGGCAAGCGGTGAAAGCGGGCTGGGCAACCTGACGGAGTGGCGGCAGATCGATCTGTACACGGGGCTGCGCTCCGATCTTCATCGGCTGTACGCGGCCCAGTACGCGGCCGAGGTGACCGCCGCGATGGTTGAGGAGGCCGACCCGCATCCGGAGCTGTTCGACGCGCTGGTGGGGTTTCTGAAGGCCCTGGTGAGCGGCGGTGAGCCGTTGGGGCTCCTGGCCGACTACCAGGCGACCCTGCTGGCCAGCACCGGCTTATGGCCGGATCTGACCCGCTGCCTGCTGTGCAACCGCCCGGCGCCCCCTGGACGGGCAGGATATTTCTCCGCCACCCAGGGGGGGCTGATCTGCCGGGACTGCATCAATCGGGTGGCCGAGAAATGTAAAGTCAGCGGGCTGGTGCTGGATGCCCTCCGCAGGCGTGCATTCTCGCTTGAATCTGCGCCGGGGGCATTCGAGTTGCTCGACTACACCATCGCTCATATGCTTGGGCGTCGTCCCGGTCTGTCGCGATTCATCCGGGGACAGGTCCGATAGCCTTCGGAGTTCCGGCGGAGAACAGAACGGCTGACCTGTGAAAAGTGGCGAGCCCATCCGGGCCCCGGGGCCTATCCTCCCAGCAAAGAGGGGTTTATGTAAAGCGACAGGCGGATATTTTTGTGTTGCCAACAAGGAGTTTTTCCCGCGCGTTCCGCCCTTGGCTGGCACAGCGTGCGTTCGTCCAGTAGAATTCCGGACCCGGTTCGATGTTGTCAGCCACACGCCCCGGCAGGACGCCGAAGACGCAAGCCTCGGACCGCCTAGCAGTGGAGTTGACTCCATGTTCAATCTCATCCCCCGCGATATGGGCTTCTTCAATCTGTTTGATGAAGCCGCGGCTGTGGTTCTGCGGACCGCAGAGGCATACGCTCAGGTCGCCAGGAATTACCACCAGAAAGATCAGTGGATCGCCCGGATCCGGCAGTGCGAACATGACGGGGACGACATCACCCATCGCACCCTGGGAAAGCTGGACCAGACCTTCCTCACCCCCTTCGACCGCGAGGACATTCAGGCGCTGATGATGCGTATGGATGACGTGATCGACGAGATCGACGCGGCTTCCAAGCGGCTGACCCTGTATCTCATTGACGAGCCGACCGACTGGCTGGTCAAGCAGACGGACGTCCTGGTCCGGGCCGCGCAGCAAATCGGCCAGGCGGTGACCGGCCTGCGCAACCTCAAACACCCCCACCAGACGCAGAAATGCCTGGTGGAGATTCACAAACTGGAAAACGAGGGCGACGAGAACAATCATGCGGCCGTCGCCGAGCTCCTGAACCGCTCCGCCGACCCCATCTTGGTGATGAAGTGGAAGGAAATCTACGACATGACCGAACGAGCCATCGATGGATGTGAGGATGTGGCGAACATCATCGAGGCGATCATCATCAAGAACACCTGACAGGTCGGCCTGATGCTTACGTTGATTATTGTCATCATCCTGGTGGCGCTGGTGTTCGATTTTCTGAACGGATTCCACGACGCCGCCAACTCCATTGCAACCATCGTCTGTACACGCGTGCTGACGCCGGCCCAGGCCGTCATGTGGGCGGCCTTCTTCAACTTCATCGCCGCCTTTGTTTTCGGAACGCGGGTGGCGGATCGGGTCGGCAAGGGCATGATCGACACCGAGGCGGTGGACATCTACGTGGTTCTGGCCGGTCTGCTGGGGGCCATCATCTGGAACATTATCACCTGGTGGCTGGCCCTGCCGACCAGTTCGTCTCACGCCCTGCTGAGCGGCTATGCGGGGGCGGCCATTGCCAAGGGCGGCATGGGCGTCCTGATTCTTCCGGGCTGGATCCCGGTGCTGCTGTTCATCGTGCTCTCGCCGATCATTGGTTTCGTGCTGGCCTACATCAACGTGATCATCACGTCGTATTTGTTCCGGAATGCGCGGCCGCGGAAAGTCGACAGTCTCTTCCGGCGGCTCCAACTCGTCTCCGCGGGGCTGTACAGCCTGGGCCACGGGACCAACGACGCCCAGAAGACGATGGGCATCATCGTGGCCCTGCTGGTCGCCGCCGGCCCCCAGTACGCGGCCTGGACCGAAGGCGGCTTACATCTCTTCGGCCGACAGCATGAGATCGCGCTGTGGATTATCCTGTCCTGCAACGGCGCCATCGCCCTGGGCACCATGTTCGGGGGCTGGCGCATCGTGAAAACCATGGGCGACCGCATCACGCGACTTCAGCCCATCGGCGGCTTCTGCGCGGAGACGGCCGGGGCCATGACCCTGATCGGCACGGCCATCAATGGCATTCCCATCTCGACCACCCACGCCATCACCGGGGCGATCCTGGGAGTGGGCAGCGCGCACAATCCCAAGTCGGTGCGTTGGGCCTGGGGCGAGCGGATCGTCATGGCCTGGGTATTGACGCTGCCCTGCTCAGCCTTTATCGCCGCCATCGCGTATCTGCTGATTCACGGGTTCCTCTTGATCATAACCGGCGGCGGGGAAATTCCTCATCCCTCACCCATGTAAGACGAGGGGGCAGGCAGTCCTGAGGCGACGACGCCCGGCGAGGATCACCCCTCCCACGCCGATGCACGCGAGCGCGGCCGGTTCAGGGACCGGGAATTGTTGGACATCAAATGACTCAGGTGACAACCAATCCCCGTAGCGCAACCCACTGATAATGTCGATCTGCGTGCCGGGCGGCAGTGGATCGAAAGTGAAGCGAAGTACGGAACCGTCCACCTGAATGTCCAGGCCGGAGGGCACCGCCCCATCGGCCAGGATGGTCGCGGGTTCGACATAAGGACCGGTCAGCCGCCACTCAAACCCTGGCGCATCAATCCGCTGGGTCCAGCCCGTCCAGCTTCGCTGACCGGAGATCGTCAGGTGCTCGCAGACTCTAATGAAGTGCTGCGGCTCGACCGAGTTGCCCGGCCAGTGTCGCTCGAGGCGCATCCGCCAAGTCGGCCCGGAGGGATCAAGCTCCACCCCGATCCGGTCATTGGGCGATCCGATTTGTGTTTCCCATGTTTTAGGGGCTAATGGGGCTTGATACATCCCTTCGATCGTGTGGGTCGTCTCTCTCGGACCGCTCCCGCCGACCCCCTGGGCCAGGGCGGTCGTGCCCACTCCGACTATGAACAGGAAAATCAAACGCGAGGACATGGGCGATCTCCTTCCAAGAAAGGAAAACCTGCGAGGGCGGAGCGTCCTCCTCGATTGCTTCATTGACGCCAAAGGGCGTCCCTCGACCTGCTGAATGTACGCGAATCTCAGAAATGTGCTTCCTTCACGCACACCTGTTGTACAGCACCGCACCCCACTGGAGGATTCAAGCCAGGGCTTTAGGCCATCGTCCGATAAGAACCCCGGCACGCGAGGAGTCGGGGCTTCTTCTTGCGTTGGCTCGGCACACGCCGGGCAGGCGCCGCCGGTGTTGCCGGTCGGACCGGAGCCGCACCCGCGGCACGGGCCGAGGCGGGCGCGGCGGAAGAGCACCTGCGCTGATTCCGCCCGGGACTCTTGCTGATGTGACGGCTGAAGCCGTCTCCGTCGCTACAGAATAAACCGGCTCAAGTCCTCGTCCTTGGTGATGTCGGCCAACCGCTCGCGGACCTCCTGGCCGGTGATGACGATGGATTCGCCCTTGCGATCGGGGGCCTCGAAGGAGAGCGTTTCGAGCACTTTCTCCACGATGGTGTAGAGCCGGCGGGCCCCGATATTGAGCGTCGTGCGGTTGACCTGGTAGGCGATCTCGGCCATCGCGTCGATCGCGTCGGGGGTGAACTCCAGCTTCACGCCCTCGGTGGCCATCAGGGCCACCTGCTGGCGGGTGATGGCGTTCTGCGGCTGGGTCAGGATGCGGATGAAGTCCTCCTTGGTCAGGTCGGACAATTCGACGCGGATGGGGAAGCGGCCCTGCAGTTCGGGCATGAGGTCGGAGGGCTTGGTCACGTGGAACGCCCCGGCGGCGATGAACAGGATGTGATCGGTGCGCACGGGCCCGTGCCGGGTGTTCACCGTGGAGCCTTCCACGATGGGCAGCAGGTCGCGCTGGACGCCCTGGCGGGAGACATCCGGGCCGTGCTCGCTGCCGGTGGAGGCGATTTTGTCGATCTCATCGATGAAGATGATGCCGTTGTTCTCCGTCCGGCGGATGGCCATCTCGGTGACCTTCTCGCGATCGATGAGCTGGTCGCAGGCCTGCTGGAAGAGCACCTTGCGGGCCTCGCGCAACGGCAGGCGGCGGTTTTTCTGCTGCTGGGGAATGAGCTTCTCGAAGAAGTTCTGAATTTCAGGGTCCAACTGGTCCATGCCGAAGGTGGCCATCATGCCCATGGGCATGGCCTTCTCCTCGGCGACGATCTCCACGTCGCGGTCATCGAACTCGCCGGCCCGGAGGCGCTGACGGAATTTCTCGCGGTTGCGGTGGCGCTGCTGGGCCTCCGGGCTGTTGGGATCGTCGATGATCCGGGCGCTGCCGGGCAGCAAATGGTCCAGCAGGCGTTCCTCGGTGACCCGCTCGGCCTGTTCACGGACCACCTCGGTCTGCTCCTCACGAACCATGTTCAGGGCCAGGTCGAGCAGATCGCGGACCATGCTCTCCACGTCACGCCCGTGATAGCCGACCTCGGTGTAGCGCGAAGCTTCGACCTTTACAAAGGGAGCGTTGACCAGCCGGGCCAGCCGACGGGCGATTTCCGTCTTGCCCACGCCGGTGGGGCCGATCATCAGGATGTTCTTGGGCCCCACCTCGGCGGCCATGGACTCCGGGAGCTGGAGACGCCGCCATCGATTCCGCACGGCCACGGCCACCGCGCGTTTGGCTTCATCCTGGCCAATGATGTATTTGTCCAGTTCGGCAACGATTTGTTTGGGCGTTAGAGAGTTCATTGGGTTTCTATAAGAGTCAGTGGTTAGTTGTCAGTTGTCAGTTGTTGGGTAATTGGTCCTTGGTCCTTTGTTCTTGGTTCTTTGTCCTTTGGTCAGTTGCAGGAGATCCATGCCACGGGCAACTTGAGCCGCACAAACCCGAACAACTGACAAAAGGACAACTGACAACTGCCTCAGCCTATGGTCTCCACCGTAATATTCTCATTGGTGTAAACACAGATTTCCGCCGCGATGCGCAGCGATTCCCGCACCACCTCTTCCGCACTGAGCGTGGAATGCTTCAGCAGGGCCCGGGCCGCCGCCACCGCGTACATGCCGCCGGAGCCGATGCCGATTACGCCGTCGCGGGGTTCGATGACATCGCCGGCCCCGCTGATCATCAGGGAGGTCTGGGCGTCCACCGCGATCAGCAGCGATTCCAGGCGGCGCAGTATGCGATCGCTGCGCCATTCCTTGGCCAGTTCGATCGCCGCCCGGCGAATATTGCCCTTGAAGGCTTCGAGCTTGCCCTCGAACCGCTCCAGCAGCGCGAAAGCGTCCGCCGCGGAGCCCGCGAAACCGCAGAGCACCTTGCCCCCCGCCAGGCGGCGAAGCTTGTTGGCGTCATGCTTTACGGCCGTCTGGCCCAGCGTGACCTGCCCGTCTCCGCCAATGGCGCTCTGCCCGTCTTTCCTGACACACAGGATGGTCGTGCTGCGAATTCGATTACGATGGTTCCTCATACCCACGTTCACTCCTGCCAGACCCCCTGACCACCAGGGCGCCGCGCCCGCAACCGGGTGGGTGGCAATAGAGTATAGGAAAGCGTATGCTCAGGCGGAGTGCAAGCGGGAGTATAAATGACATGAGACGCAATTCCAGACACCGGACGTTTTTGATGCTCACGGTGGGCGTGGCCGTGCTTACGGTTGTGGCGTGTAATCGCCGGACCCAGCCGCAGCAGGCCTCGGAGAGCCGCCCGGCCAGCGCGCCGCACACGGCCACCTCCCCGGAGGAAGCGCCGGCCACGCAGCCGGCCACCCGCCAGCGCGAGGAGCTGCCTGCCTCGACCTTCGACACCCATCCGCCCTATACCGTTCAGTTGTACGTGCGCAAGCCGGAGGATAAACAGCCCGGCTGGCTGCGCGTCCTGGCCCTGCAGGACAAGGACAGCGTCGCCCGGGCCCAGGGCGTCTTCCCCCGGCAGAACATCATCGAAGTGAACACCGAGAACATTCACCAGATCCAGGTGGAGCTGGGCTATCTGCCCCTTGCGGAAGGCAAGCGCGTCGTGCTGCGCATCGACGGTCAGGGCATTGAGATCACTCAGCGGGATCGGCGCTTCATCACCCTGGAACGCCGCCCGACAGGCCGCTGGGAAGTCCGCAAGACCCAGGAATGATATTCATGAACGGGGGATCGCCATCAGCGCTCGTCCGTGGCCCGGACCTCAACGTCGATGAAATCGTCCTCCGGGCGATGCAAGCCCTCCGGCGTGAAGTGCATGATGCTGAACCGGGCCTGAAAGCTCCGCTTGAGCCAGTTGCGAACCAGGGCGCGGGTCGGCGGGATGAGCAACAGCAGTCCGGCCACATCGGTGAGCACGCCGGGGACGATCATCAGCACGCCGGCGACCAGGACCAGCAGGGCATCCAGGGTGGAGTCGCCCGGGAGCCGCCCCGCGGCCAACTCCTGCCGGATTCGGGTCAGGACCCGGAACCCCTCGTGCCGGGCCAGCCAGACACCCAGCAGACCGATGGCCAGCACGCCCAAGAGGGTGGGCCCGGCGCCGATGTGCCGGCCGATCCTGATGAGGATGATCACCTCGACCACCGGCACCAGCGTAAACAGCAGCAACAAGCGTAAGAGCATGTACATTATACCCTTGCGGCAGGGAGTATTCCGCGGCGGCAGGGGCGCGAAACGACTCTGGCGCCAACTTACTTCTGTTGAGCCTTCTGGCGCTCTTTCTCCTGGCGAACCAGGTCTTCCGGCTTGATCGGAGCGGGATGCTCCCGGCGCCACTGCTCCATGCCGGGCGGCTCGGGGAAGGCTTTGGCCGGATCCAGGTCATCATCGGCGGCGCGCTTGCGCAGGACGTCGGCCAGGTAGTCGTAGCATTCGCGCTTGACCTCGTCCTGCTCGCGCTGCCAGGCCCAGACGCCATAGATGACGGGGCGGCTTTCATCGGTGATGTAGTCGGCCAGGGCCTGGGCCCGGATCTGCACGAAGGGCGGCAGCGTCCGGCGCCCCTGCGGGTCTTGGGTCTTGTCCCCCTGGTACAGGTTGTAGATCCGGAGGGCATGGGCCACCTGGGCGCTGTATTCATCGGGCCAGCCCGCCACCAGGGCGTCATAGGACCGCGAGAGCATGGCGTAGACGGTGGTCAGACAGCCGTTGTACGTGTCCACCTTTTCGCGGATCTGATTGATGACGAAGGCTTCCATGCCATCGAGATAATCCTTCTGGGTCTGCTTGGTGTAATCGTCCTTGTAGGTAGTGGCCAGGTAGTCGAACCACTTCTGGGCGTCACTTTTCCGGCCGGCAAGCCAGAGCTCCACCACGGAGTCGCGCAGGAAGTTGATGTGACCGACCTTGAGCACCTCGCTGGTCCGGTTGGTCACGTCCTCGTTCTCTTCCGCATGGCGTTTGCCCAGTTCGAGGTACATGTTGTGCATGGCCTCGAGATAGCGGAAGTCGGGCGAGATGGTGAGGTGCGACTCCATGGGCGAATCGATGTTCAGGCGGAAGACGTAGCGCCCCGATTCGCGCAGCTTGCTCAGCGAGAACAGCAGCACGCGATCGGTGTTCACGATGTCGAACTCACGGGCGGTCTTGAGCTCCGTGGCCTTCTGCACCCCGTACATGGCCCAGTAAATGGCCTGCGAAAACGGCGTCCGCCAGTCAATGGGAATGGGTTTGGCGGTCTTGAGCTGGCTGGTCAGGTCGAGCATGTACTGGGGGTCCATCTTGTACTGCTCGCGGAGCACCTTGGCCCGCAGGTAGGCCAGCAGCGCATTGAACTCTTCCCTGGGCGCGTTGTCAAAGAAGGCGTAAAGCGCCTCGTACCCGGGCGAAACTTCGAACGGCTTGGAGCGGAGCACGGCGAGGCTCCTGGCGGTCGCCCAGCGGGTGTAATCGCGGAAGAATGTCTCCTCCAGGGGATGGTAGACGCGGTTGTTGTTCGTCGTGGCGTTGACGTCAATCCCCAGGCGGTTCAGCGTGGAGACCAGTTCGGCGACGCCGGGCCGGGCGGCCAGCAGCTCGGAGAGGGTCTTGGGGGCCTCGGCCACCGGCCGGAACCAGTTGATCGTCTCCTCATCGGACACGCCGGCCGGCGGGGCGCCCAGGAGGACCTCCATGTTGGCGGCCCACTGGCGTTTGTAGAAGTGGTGATAATCGTCGAGACGGTCGCCGACCTTGTGGAACCAGATCCAGGCCAGTTGCTGATAGAGCCCGGCGAAGCGGTCATTATTGGGAATGCCCTCGTCGCGCAGCAGGCGAATGCCGTTGTAGACCCATTGCCAGCGTTCGCGGGGGGTATAGGTGCCCACCGAAATGTTGTAGGACAAGTCCCAGGCGCGGTTGACCCAGACGGAGGGAAAACGCGGCTGGAGGGTGCAGATCCACTTGGCCAGAGTCTGAGACTGGAAGTATTTGCCTTCCTGCTTGAGGTTCTCCGCCCTCATCCACAGGTAGATGCTGGTCAGCGCCCGGACGGGACCGCCGGCCGCTCCCACCAGGCCGTAGACGGGCGGCAGATCCTTGTACAGATCGGAGTGCGAGACAAGTTGCAGATCGCGGCGCTGCTGATTGATGGGCGTCTGGAGCGCCGCGGCCAGACCGATGCAGAGGACCGCGCCCAGCACGGCCCCGAGCTGCACCATCCGCACGGAGCGTTCCGCCTGCACGCGGGCAAGGACAAATCGGCCGTGTTCGCTTTCTACCGCGGTTGCCATGATCGATCCTCTACGCTCCCTCCCGGGCCAGTTCGCGCTGAGTCAGGAGCACGCAGCCGAGGACTCCCAGAATAAGACACCAGAACACAGCCAGGCTCGCGAACGAGATCAGCACCCACATCAGCGGTACCAGCCGGCCGTCGGCGATGTTGCCGCTGGCGTCATACTTGGAGAAATTGGGCATCAACCACACCACGGCTTTGCCCAGCGGCGTCAACACGTAACCCAGCTTGAGCGATCCCCAGACCGGGTCCCTGCCGTACGGCCGCATGGTGGCGGCGTCCAGGGCCTCAGCCAGGAAGTTCGACATCAACGAGACCAGGAACACGAACAGAGTCAGGACGAAGGCCACCGGGAAAGAGACGAAGGTGGAGAAGAACAGCCCGATAGCGGCCACGAAGGCCAGCCGGCACCAGATGATGGCCAGGGCCCGCACCAGGTTCCAGTGGAAGGTGCCGAGCCCATAGAGCAGCTCGAAGCTGTCATTGCCCTCGAAGATCATGGTGTCGCGCTCGTTGAGATTCTGCATGCGGAAATAGAGCGTTCCTTCCGCATTGACCGCTGAGACCGGCACGACCAGCATGGTGACCCGCTCGGTGGGGATCTCCTGCCGGACGACGTTGGTGAGCGTGTTCACATCGTTCGGATCGCCGGCCTGCCAGAGCACGGGCCAGACGATGTCATCCACTCCGCTGGGGCTGTTCGGCTTGATGCGAATGTGCAGCCAGTCCTGCTTTTCCCGGTCCACCAGGAGGTTCCGGAACACGTAGGTCTGATGGCCTCCGCGCGGCCTGAGCGATCGCCAGGTACGCTGGAGCTCCTCGAGCTTGGTCCGGCGCCGCTCTTCGACCTGGTCGGCGGTCAGCTTGCCGGTCTCGCGTTCCTTGCGGACAATCTCATCGGCCTGGGCGGCCAGATCGGGGGGCTCCGAGAGCGGGATGCCGTGGCGGACCTTGATGACTTCCTGCTCCACGGCGATGCGATCTTCTTCCGTAGTGGGCTGGCTCTTGAGGTACCAGGTGAAACCCCAGACGGCCGCCCCGCTGAACAGCAGCAGGCCCACGTTCAGCACGCCGATGCCCACCCACTTGCCCACGAAAATCTGCCAGCGCGGGATCGGCTTGCTGGTGGTCATGAAGATCAGCTTCTTGTTGATCTCGTTGGGCAGCGTGAAGGCGGCCAACCCCACGGTCAGCAGGCCCAGTCCCAGGCCAATGATGGTCAGCGTGACCTGGAGATAACTCTGCACCCGGCTCTTGAGCGTGAGCCCGTCGCCGGTGATGGCCGGCGGCAGGGCGAAGATGAGCAGCAGGATCACCAGCACCCAGGCGACCACGATCTTGTAGTGCAGGGCCTCGGCCACGGTCTGACGGGCCACGGCCCAGATCCGCGAGCGGGGAAACAGCAGGTCAACCAGCAGCCAGGCCGCGAAGAGGCCCAGTCCGACCAGCACCATGGCCAGCAACTGGATTTCCCAGCGAATGATGCTGATGATCACCGCGCTGATCAGGGCCGCCAGCAGCATCAGCCCCAGACGACCGCGCCAGCCGGCCATCAGCAGCATGCGCAGACGCCGCCACCAGCGAGATCCCGCGGCGGCGAACTCCAGCAGGGTCAGAACCGCGAAAAGAGCTCCCAGCACCGCCAGCGGCAGAAGCAACAGCCCGCCGGTCTGGGGAAAATAACCCTCTGCCGGACCGAACGGCAGGATCGCGCCCAGAACCCGTCGAACCCAGTTGAATGCCAGCAGGTGCAGGGCGATCCAGATGCCCGTCGAAGCCATGACGCTGATGATCAGGGCCCCGAGGCAGCGGCCCGCCTCTTCGGCCTCGCGGAAAAAGCCGCGAACGCCCTCGCGCGAGAGCACGGCGTCCACCCCGAGGAGAAAGAGCGCCAGGCCCGCCCCGTACAGAGCCAGGACCGCGGCGACGGGGTTCATCCACAGGAGAGCGGCCACCGCCGGCCCAATAGCCAGGCCAACGACAACTGTCAGCAGGTAAGTCATGGATCGCGGCATGGGGGCTATTCCTTTCCGCCCTCAGGACGGCCATCGCCGCGCACGAGCTGATCGATCAACCCGCGATCGACCTGGTCTTCCGCCCCGGTCGAGGCCGGCTCGACGGCCGCGGGAGTGTCTGCCGCCTCCTGGGTCGGGGCCGAGACCAGTTCGTCGATAATGTGCGTGGCCGGCGCCTCCGCTTCGGTCTCGGCCGGCCGGGCGGTCTTGGACTCCTCGTGGAGTGGCTTGTCCGCCGCACTGACCAGCGAAGCAACCAGGTCCTCCCCTTCCGTGGCGCCATCGGCCAGAAAGCCCGCGATGCGGCCGGTGGACACCGCGCCGGAGGTCTGCTGGCGCGCCTTCTGGGCCTCGCTGACCACCCGCAGGAAAAACGTCTCCAAGTCATCCGAGGGGGCCGTCACGCTGAGCACGTGACGCTCCTCCTGCTCGACCAGCTCCTGGATCCGCTTGATGGTCGCGTCACTGAGCTTCTCGGTGGTGATCTGGGTCAGGTTCTGGCGACTGAGCAGCTCGTGGGTCTCGCCCACGGTCTGCTGCCTGCCGCCGTAGAGGATGGTCAACCGCTGGCAGACATCCTCAACGTCGGCGAGCTGATGGCTGCACATGAGGATGGTCTTGCGCTTGTCGCGGTTGAGCAGGGTAATCAGGTTCTTGATCTCGCGGGTTCCGATCGGGTCCAGGCCGGTGGTGGGCTCATCGAGGATGAGCAGATCCGGGTCGTTGATCAGGGCTTGGGCCAGCCCCAGCCGGCGCTGCATGCCCTTGGAATACTCGCCGACCTTGCGGCGGGCTTCCCGGGTCAGACCCACCATGTCCAGCAACTGCTCCACCCGCTTGTTGCGCTCCTGCCGGGGGATCTGAAACAGCCGCCCGTAGTAGTCCAGCGTCTCGCGGGCGTTGAGAAACCGATAGAGATAGGTCTCTTCGGGCAGGTAGCCGATGCGGCTCTTGACGGCCACATCGGTGGGTGGATAACCAAAGATGCTGATGCGCCCGTGGGTGGGATAGAGCAGCCCCAGCAGCATCTTGATCGTCGTGCTCTTGCCGGAACCGTTGGGCCCCAGGAGGCCGAAGACCTCGTGAGACTGGATATCCAGGTCCAGCCGGTCCACGGCGACCACCCGCGGCCGAAACCACCAGTCTCGAAAGACCTTGGTCAACCCGGCCGCTTGAACCACTGCTGTTGAACGTGAACCCATATCGTCTGCCAATTCGTTAGTGAATCAGCCAGGAATCAGAGACTCCCGGCGGCCGAAGATGGCGCGACGGAGAGGGAAAGCGATGGAGAGAAGCAACTACCTGTCCTTGCCTGTCTCTCCATCTCTCGTTCTCCCCATCTTTCCATCTGTTTCCTACTTCTTCTCCGTCTTGCTCTTGAGAGCGGCCCGTTCGGCCTCGCGGGCCTGGACGGGGTCCTTGTTGAACCAGAGCATGACCTGCTTGTCGCCGGCGGGCATGAGCCATTTGCTGACGCCGCTCTGTGCAAACAGCTCGCTGATCGCCCGCTGGCGCAGCCGCTGGCGGATCAACTCCTTGTTCTTCTGGTATTCGGGGGCGGTCAGCACCGCTTCGAAGAGCTGTTTCTCGGCCTCGGCCCGGTTGATGATCTCCTGTTTATGGCTTTGAGCCATTCGGATCCGGCCGCCGGCCTCGCCCTGGGCTTCCTCGACCAGGATGCGATTGATCTCCGCGATCACAGCCTGGCGCTGAGCGGCCTCAAGTTTCTGGTCCAGCAGCCCGATCTGCTCGTGAAGCTTTTTCCAGGCCTCGCCGGCCACGCCGTTGAGTTTCTTGGCCTGTTCACTGAGGGCGCCCTGGATGGAATCGCGCTTGGTCTGTTCGGCGGTGGAGACGTTGATAAAGGCGTCCTTGGTCTGCAGGGGATAGTAGGACTTGGGGGCGGTCAGATCGACAAGGGTGATGCCGCTCTCGATGAGGTCCAGCGCGTCCTGGGCTCGCGCGCGAATGCGACTGGCCACCTCCTCCTTGCCCTTCCACAATTCGTCGATGGTGCTGCGGGCGGCTTCGGCGATGGCCGCGTTCTCCAGCACGGAACGGATGAGCGACTCCTCGCTGGAGACGTTCTGAACGAATTTCTCCGGGCTGGTGATCTCATAGCGGGCGACCAACTGCAGATGCATGATGCCGTGATCGCCGGTCAGCAAAGCCCCGTCCTTGGCCGGATCCAGGGTCATGCTGCGCGGGTCCAGATCGCTGAGCGGCTTGAGTTTCTCGCTCTCGGAAAGATTGATCCAGAAGCTGTTCAGCTCAAATTCCTTGGGGCTCATCCGCACCCGGATCTTCTCGTCAATGGGATATGGCCAGGCGAAGCGCAGGCCGGGGCCATAGTTGTGGCGTATCTCGCCGAACCGCTGAACGATCACGCGTTCGTCGGTGCCCACGCTGAACACGCCGCTCAGCAGGAACAGCACGACCAGCACCAGCATGATCACCTTGAGCACGCGGAAACTGGCCTTCAGCGCGTCGGACAGCGACTGGCTGGCCGGGTCCAGCGGTTCCTCGATGACGTTCAAGGCGTGATCGTGCCCGCAGCAACCATCGTGGCCGGCGTGGGAATCATCCACATGCGGTTTGTGATCATCCATCAGCGGTGGTTCGAGTCGGTTTGTCATACCTTTGTTACCTTCTCATTTTCCCACATTCTTCGGGGCTCATATGGCACCGGCGTCTGGCCGGCCCTCGGGGGGGCGTCTTGCCCGCCTGCTGCCACTGATAGCGGCCGGGCTCTGTACCGGCCGTCGGAGGCCCTGAACGGCCGGTAC
>JAAXZI010000037.1 GCA_012719955.1 Phycisphaerae bacterium
GCTGGAAGCCCCTCCACCGGCCCGGCCGAAGCCCTCTGCAGCCCTGTGGCCGCTGCCGCGGGCAGCGCCGAGGTCAACGCTCTTGGTCCCGAGGTTCGCCGCCATGGGGAAGCCCGTATCCACCCATTTCAGACCGCTGCCCTTGACCCTGCGAACCGAATCAACCGTGATCTTGTAATGAGTCGCCGAAGTCGCGGCGATCGGGGCGGCACTAACCGCCTCTCCGCCGGAGCGCGGGGCTGTTACCCCTGACGCCCTGGCGGGGCCCCTCGAGCCTCCTCGAGGCGCCTGGGCCACGAGCCGCCACGGCAACAACCCGATGATCGCCAGAGACAGGATCGCCCCGGACACCGGCCGAACCCAACGCGAAGTGGCATGCAAATTACTCATGGCTTTCAGTCTCATTTTTAGAGACTCAAACGATTCGACTACCCCCACTGTCACCAGTATGCTGGAAGGCGCCCGGGCCTGATGGGCCAGGTCCACCAGCAGGCTGCCGTAATCGGCGGGAGATGTCCCGCGGGAGGAGGCGGCCCAGGCGTCGCAGGCGAGCTCCTGGTTCAAGCGAAGCTCGTGCAGGGCCAACCACACCAGCGGGTGGAAAAAGAAGAGGCACCAGATGCCGGTGGCCACCCAGTTCCACACCAGATCGCCCCGGCGAACGTGGGCCAACTCATGCCGCAGCACCAGCTCGAGCCGCTTCAGCTCCGGCTGCGCGAGCAGTTTGGCCGGCAATACGACTGACGTGCGAAGCGCGCCAAAAACAACCGGACCCCCGCAGGACTCGCTGACGAACAGAACCGGCGGCTGATACACGCCCAACTCGCCGGCCAGGGTCTCGCAGAGCCCCAGCACCTCTGCGTCCTTGACCAGCACGCAGCGCCGCCGCCATCGGCGGGCGGCCCTGATCCGCAGAATCAGAATCACCACCACGACAGCAACGCCTGACGCCCACGCTGCGCAGAGAGCGCCCGCCAGCGTGATCCGCCAGGGCCGGGCAACGTCCGAACGGGAGGAGCCGCCCGCTTGAGCAGCCTCGCCCGCGGGCTGGGCCGAAAAGCCGGAGCCTTCGGCCGGTTGCGCTGGCGTATCCGGCCGAAGGACGGCGGAGGATGATTCACGGTCGAGAGAAGGGGCGAGCGTCGCCTCGGCTTGCCGAGCCGGCAGCCAGGGCAGCTCAATGGCACCGGGCCAGAGGGCTATCAGCAGGATTTTCACCAACGCCAGCCGCCACAGCCAACAGCAGACCCCGGGGCGGCAGGCGGCGCAGCAGGCGGCAGAGGATCCACACCACCGCGATCACGACTCCTCCCTGCCAGGAAGCGCGCATCAGGCCTGCCATCCAGGTCTGAATCAGGGCCATGAAATCCAGATCGGGAAGACTCATTTGGTCTCCTCCCCGCGCTGCGACTCCAGCTCGCGGACCAGCTTCTTAAGCTCCTCGAGCTGCTCATCACTTATCTTGTCCGATCGGGAAAGGTAGGCAAAGAAAGGTGACAACATGCCGTTCAGCACGTTATCCACGAAGTTCGCAACCAGGCCCTGGGTCAACTCCGCAAGCGGCTTCTTTGGCGAGTAGCGATAGACCCCTCCCTGTTTGCGGCGAACCAGGTAGCCTTTGGCTCGCAGGCGCTCCATCACCGTCAGCACCGTGGTGCGGGCGTGGCCCTTATGGGCGGCCATATGCTCGGCCACCTCGCGGACGGTGACCGGGTGATGCTCGCCCACGTATCGCAGCACTTCCCATTCGGCTTGGCCGAGACCGGGTCGGGGCAAGGCATGCTCCGTTCAGACGACGCATGTAGTCAACACATTGACTATACATGTCGTCAGCGTGTCCGTCAAGAGAATTCTTCAAGATTCTTTTCGGGCCAAAGGATGAAGGGGCATGGAGCGGTTTAAGAAGAAGTGTAGCGTCCGGCCTCCGTGCCGGACGTTCCCCTTCACGGGTCCGGGCGGCCGGCGGAGATGCGTACGGAGCCCGGCTGCTACCGCATGAGTGATCACTTGGCCTTGGGGCTGGGTGCGCCCGGCCGGTACAGCATGGGCGGTCACTCGGCTCGCGCTTCGGCCTGGGCCGGCGGGCCGGCCAGGGGGAGCGTGACGCGCTTGGCTCCGCGCGAAGGTCGCCAGGCCCGGGGGCCGCGCGGGGTCCACTCGATGGGGTCGAGGCACATCTGACGTCGGGTCCGCTCGGGGTTCCAGGAATGATAGACGATGAACCAGGTGAGCTGGTCCGGGCCGAGAATGACGCTGTTGTGCCCGGGGCCGATGAGCTCGCCGGGGACGCCCTTGAGGACGAAGGGGCCGTCCAGGTTGGCGGTGTCCTTGTAGGGCCCGGTCACGGAATCGGAGACGGCAAAGCCCACGCCGTAGGACGGCGTCTGCCAGTTCCCGCCGGAATAGAAGCAGTAATAGCGATTGTCGCGGAAAACGACGGCCGGCCCTTCCACCGTGTGCCAGGCCTTGAACACCTGCCCGTACATCCTGCGATTGCGCTGGTAGATCTGCCAGTCGCCCACGGCCCGCAGGACGGTCTTGATCGGCCCGACGGTGGAGATCATGTCGTCGCCCAGTTCAACGACGGCCAGCGCGGTACCCACGCGCTCGTCGAGGAAGTCCTTGGCGAAGAACAGATACCACTTGCCGCTTTTCGGATCGCGGAAGGGATGCCCGTCAATGGAGAACGGTTCGTCCGGCAGGAGCATGCGGCCGATGTCTTTGAAGGGCCCGGCCGGGTGATCGGAGACGGCCACGCGCATCTTACCGTCCCCGGCATAGTACAGGTAGTACGTCCCGTCGCGCTCTACGACCTCGGGGGCCCAGTAGTCCTTCAGGCGCGGTTCGGTCAGGTCCTCGAGGACGTTGCCCAGGAACTCCCAGTTGACGAAATCCCTGGAGCGAAGCACCGGGAAGTGGCGCCCTTTGAGCCCCTCGCCGGTCCCATACGCGTAGTATTCGCCACGCGTCTTGAGCACATGCGGATCGGCGAGATAGCCGTCCCACACGGGATTGGTGTATTCCAGTTCGAGCGATCTGCCGGCCGGTTGCGTGGCGGCAGGTTGTTGGGCCGCGGCGACGCGCGGCAGGGAGAAAATCGTCATCAGCGCACACAGAGCAGGTAAAAGGAGGTTACGGCGATAAACCAGGACCAGTGAAATCCCTGCTCCCCGCGCGGATGGAGACGGTGTGCTCATTTTGCCCCTCACGTAAAAAGTGGGACAGCTTTCACCCCTCTCTCCCCGGCATTCGTCAGCCCTCGATGGCCCCAAGGCTACCGCTCGGTTCGGTGTGCTGTCAAGGAACGGCACCTGCCGTCCCCGGGCGAAGGGTCTGGCAAAGGATTCTGTTGAAGCGGCCGGCCGCATCAGGGGGGCGGGCATCCTGCCCGCCTCAATGACGTTTGCGGATCTCTTTGGGCAATGCCGGCACCTCTCCCACGCCGCTTGAGCGGCGTTTCCGCCGAAGGCGGCTTCAGGCCAGTGCTTGTAGCACTGGTTGGCGAACGCAAGGCTTCTCCATCTGGTTCCACCCTCTCCCCGTGTCCTCAGGGCGTTTATGACTTTTGAGAAACTATACCGGTAATGGTGAGCAAGCCAGGCTGGAGCCGGTTGAATCGGACAGAATAAGAAAAGGGCATTGAGCGCACCACAGACCGCCACCTTCAGGTGGACACACGCCCCGCAGGGGCGGCGAGAAAGTAGCCACGGGTGGAGCGAGGCGGAACCCGTGGTTCAGAGCCTGCCCCATCTTTCCTGCCGCCCCGGCA